>NZ_CEXQWX010000014.1:0-60943 GCF_982718395.1 Carboxylicivirga sp. | reverse complement strand
AGGAAGCCTGGGCCTTATCGGTTACTTTATTGGAGAAATAACCAGCAGAATTAATTTGTATATGGAAAAGAAAAAGAATGGATTTTTTGGAACAGATTTCGAAGATCACTACATAATTATTGGCTGGAACGAATTTGGCCGACAAGTAGCCGATCAAATATTTCCAGCCGGGCAGAAGGTGGCTTTTATCACCAATTCAAAAAATAATCTGGAGCTAATCAAGGATCTGTATGATCATAACAGGGCCTTTGCTATGTTTGCCGATTACCACAACAATATGGCTTTCGACAAAGTGAATATTGATAAGTGCAAAGCCGTTTTTGTCAATTTTAAGGATGATACCGAGACCCTTGTTTTTGTGTTAAATCTCAAAAAATTATATCCTGACATTAACATCATTGTAAATTGTACCGCGCCCGATCTGAAAGATACCCTTATAAACACAGGTGTTAAGCATGTGGTGTCCCGAAGCGAGGTAGCCTCAAAAATGGTGGCTTCCTATTTATTTGAACCTCACGTAGCAGAATATACTGACGATCTGATTGCTACCAGCATTAACAATGATGATCAGGATATTCAGCAGTTCAAGGTGTGTGAAGGTAATCCCTATGAAGGAATGGCTTATTTTGAAGCTTTTGTGAAGATGAAAAAAGAACTGAATGCCATATTAATCGGTTTGGTTGTAGATGGAAGGGTCGAAAAGAACCCTTCGGATGATCAGGTGATTAAACGGGACGATTATGTGATTGTTATTTCAGTTGGTAATGCCAAAACACTTATTGAAAAGACCTTTTATGTGAAAGAGGGGGTTTAAGTTGTAATCCTAGTTGAATAAGCAATAGGCAAAGGCTGTAGTTTTACTATCATTATTGGCGTTTAACCAGTTATTCTTAGAGCTAACCCACTTATTCTTAACGTTCAACCAATCGTTATTGAAGCTTGACCACTCATTATTAAAGCCCAATCAGATGGATAAATGCCATCCTTTAATGGTTAAACCTTATCCTGAACTGGAAAGAGCTATTCATAGTTGGAAAAATGCTGTCCCTGAGTGGTTGGGTATTATCCCCGGTTGGATAAGAGTCATCTTTAAGTGGTTAATTGTTGTCCCGAAATGGAAAGAGTTATACTTGGTTGGAAAAATGTTGTCCCTGTGTGGTCGGGTGTTATCCCCGATTGGATAAGAGTCATCCTAAATGGTTAATTATTATCCCGAAACGGAGAGTGTCATCCTTTACTTCTTAACCCTCCCCGGATTTTTACTGATAAATTCTTTCCAGCTTTTGGTGCCTGAACTGATATTTACCTTTTGGTTCTGGAGGAAGTGGCAATAGGCTGCAGCCAGTCCATCAGTGGCGTCAAGGTATTTGGGCATTTCCTTTAGCTTAAGCATGTTTTGTAAAAGCATTGCTACCTGTTCTTTTGAGGCCCGTCCGTTACCAGTGATGGCTTGCTTAATGCGCAGGGGAGCATATTCAAAAATAGGTACTGATCGTGATAAAGCGGCGGCCATAGCTACGCCCTGTGCACGTCCAAGTTTGAGCATCGACTGTACATTTTTACCATAGAAAGGTGCTTCAATAGCCAACTCATCAGGATGATAAGTGTCAACAAGCTGAACAACACGTTCAAATATCTTTTGCAGCTTCAGGTAGTGATCGCCGTATTTATGCAGCTCCAACACACCCATAGTAACCATTTCGGCATTCTTACCAACAGAGCGGATAATGCCATACCCCATCACTGTTGTTCCCGGGTCGATGCCTAATATGATTCGTTCTTTAGTCAAGTTTTACTTCGTTTAAGATGGAGCTAAAAGTCAGGAATTTATCACCATAGCTTTCTTTGGCATTATTAATCAGGATTGCATTGTATTTATTGATTGTATCCAGATTAGCCGGGTTGGTCACTTGCATCTGACACGAAAAGTTAGTATTGCCTTCTTCAACAACTGCCATCACTTGATATAGCTCAACCCGAATATCTTTTACCAAATCCTTCATAGTAGGAATGTAGTTACGGTCCATCCATTTTTTCCATTCATCAATCATGGAATTGTCGATCATAAAAGTGGTGTTGAAGATATACATGGTTAATTAGTTATATAGTAATAAGTCAGTAGTCAGTAAAAAAAACAACCCCGACCACACTCACCGAGCGGAGTCGAGGTGTAAATATTATCAATGAAATTAGTTGATTAGCTCAACACCATTCATATATGGCACCAATATCTTTGGTACACGAATACCTTCAGGCGTTTGGTTGTTTTCCAGTATGGCGGCAACAATACGAGGCAAAGCCAATGCACTGCCGTTTAGAGTATGAGCCAGTTGAGCTTTTTTCTCGCCATCTTCTTTATAACGAAGCTTTAATCGGTTAGCCTGATAACTTTCGAAGTTTGAAACCGAGCTGACCTCTAACCAGCGTTCTTGAGCTGCTGAATAAACCTCAAAATCATAAGTTAATGCCGAAGTAAAACTTAAATCACCACCACAAAGGCGAAGGATACGCCACGGTAATTCCAGTTTTTCAACTATTGTTTGTACATGTGCAACCATTTTATCCAGTATCTCATAAGATTCTTTGGGATGAGCCACCTGTACAATTTCTACCTTATCGAATTGGTGAAGACGGTTTAGGCCACGCACATGCGAACCCCATGAACCTGCCTCACGACGGAAACACGCAGAATAAGCGCAGTTCTTTACTGGCATTTCAGAGGCTTTCAAAATTACATCTCGGAAAATGTTAGTAACAGGGACCTCGGCAGTAGGTATTAGGTAAAGATTATCAGCTGTCACGTGGTACATCTGGCCTTCTTTATCTGGCAATTGCCCAGTTCCGAAACCTGAATCTTCATTCACCACCAATGGAGGAATCACTTCGTTATAACCGGCCTTTTCTGCCTCATCCAAGAAAAAATTGATTAATGCACGCTGTAAACGAGCACCTTTTCCTTTGTACACTGGGAAGCCTGCTCCAGTAATCTTAGTGCCTAATTCAAAATCAATCAGGTCGTATTTTTTTATCAGATCCCAGTGTGGTTCTTTAACCTCCAGTTGAGGCATTGTTCCGCCACTAGTCACCTCTACATTATCTTCTTCGCCTTTTCCAGGAGGAACAATTTTATTAGGAATATTTGGCAGCGATACTAACTGTTCGTTAAGTTGTGCTGTAATTTCATCCAGAGAGGTATTTAACTCCTTGATCTTATCTTTTAATTCGCCAGTGCGAGCTTTGGCTTGGTTGGCTTCTTCGGCTTTACCCGATTTAAACAGCTGACCAATTTGTTTCGAAAGCCCGTTCATTTCCTGCTGAAATGATTCTGCTTCCACCTGTGTTGCTTTACGGCGATTGTCCAGATCAATGATTGCTTCAACGATTTCCGTCGCGTCGAAGTTTTTTATCTTTAGTCGCTCTACGACTAATTCTTTATTATCCTGAATGAATTTTAAGGTCAACATATTGTTGTATTGTTAGCGAGTAAAAAAAATCTCCTGAAATTATCACGAAAGTAATAAAAACAGGAGATTTAATAATCTTTTCAATAATCTTATTCAGCAGTGAATGGTTCTACTGATACATAAGATTTGTTGTTTCTTTTCTTGCGGAAGGCAACAGTACCATTAACCAATGCGAACAAGGTGTGATCTTTACCCATACCTACGTTTTCACCTGGGTGGTGCTGAGTTCCACGCTGTCTAACGATGATGTTTCCAGCTTTGGCAGCCTGACCGCCATAAATTTTTACGCCGAGTCGTTTACTTTCCGACTCTCTACCGTTCTTCGAACTACCGACGCCTTTCTTATGTGCCATCTTATTCTAATTTTTTGAGTTTCTTAACCTACGATTTCTTCAATTTGAATTTGTGTGAAGCACTGACGATGTCCGTTCTTCTTCTTGTAACCTTTTCTTCTTTTCTTTTTGAAAACGATTACTTTATCACCTTTAACGTGTGATAGAACTTTTGCAGTTACTTTAGCACCTTCTAAAACAGGAGCACCAATCTTAACGTCTCCTTCATTGTCTGTTAAAAGTACTTTTTCAAATTCAACTGTAGCACCTTCCTCGGCACTCAATCGATGCACAAAGATTTTTCTTTCTTTCTCAACTTTAAATTGCTGTCCAGCAATGTCAACAATTGCGTACATGTCACCAATTTTAATGGTTTTCTCCAGGAGGTGGACTTCCTTTATAAAGCCACTTTTTCTACCCCACAGGATTCAATGGAGTGCAAAAGTATATAAAAATAGTTTTCGACACAAATAAAAGATGTTACTCTTCGCTGAAAATTAGTTTTTTATGGAGAGTAAAGATATTGAATCACTTTTAAAAAAGGCACTTTCCCCCAATTGTTAAAAAGTAATTACTATATTTGTTTGAAAGCATTAAGTAACACTAATTCGCTCTTTTTCGGCTTTTTATATTAAACGGGAAAAGGGCATACGATCTATAATAGCGAATATGAGCAGAAAGAAGATCAAGTTAAATATTCTTGGTTTATCCTATAGCCAAACCCAATCAGGAGCCTATGCATTAGTGCTCGCAGAGGAAGACGGAGAAAGAAGAATACCTATAATTATTGGAGGAGTTGAAGCTCAGTCAATCGCTATTAAACTTGAAGGTCTGGAGCCGCCAAGACCACTCACCCACGATTTATTTCTAAACTTTTCAAAGTCATTTAATATTGAAGTGACAGAAGTTGTGGTGTATAAACTGGAAGAGGGTATTTTCTATTCTGAATTGGTTTGTCAAAGAGGTGAAGAACAGTTACATATTGATTCCAGAACCTCTGATGCAGTTGCTTTAGCTTTACGTTTTGGATGTCCTATTTATACTTACGAGGACATTATTCAAAAGGCAGGAATCGTTCTTGACTTTGATAAGAAAGAAGAAGGTCATGCGATAACACCAGTAGAACCTTCTACTTCTAAGGAGAGCTCTACAAAATACAAATCTAAAAGCATTGATGAGCTTAAGCAGTTACTGGACGAAGCCATCAAAGCAGAGGATTACGAAAAAGCTTCTAAGATAAGGGATGAGATTAATCGCCGTGAGAAATAGTTAGGGGGTCATCCTTTTCAATCAAATCCAAAAACATTTTTAAATCCCAGATAATATGAAGAAGTATCTTCTTACCTCTTTTTGTTTGCTTTTAACAAGTGTGATTTTTTCTCAAACTAATACGAGTCAGGTTGTCGAGGTATCAACAGCTGCATCATTTAATTTTGCAAGTATACTAAGAGGCCTATTTGGAATGGCAGTATTGATCGGAATTGCCTGGTTATTTAGTACAAACCGTAAAGCAATATCCTGGAAGGTGGTTGGAACAGGTTTAACAATCCAATTGATATTAGCATTATCAATTCTTTACATCCCTCTTGTACAATCAGTTTTCGATTTTATTGGAAGAGGATTTGTAAAAATTCTCAGCTTTACTGATGCAGGAACAACATTTTTATTTAAGAGTTTTGGAGCTAATGTTATAGAATCTCCATTATTAAATTTTGCTATTACAATATTACCAACCATTATATTCTTCTCTGCCTTAACAAGCGTTTTGTATTATTTAGGTATCATTCAAAAAGTCGTATATGTTTTAGCACTTGCACTAACAAAACTAATGCGTTTATCTGGTGCAGAAAGTTTATCTGTCGCTGGGAATATTTTTCTTGGGCAAACTGAATCACCATTGATGATTAAGGCCTATTTGGAAAAAATGAATAAGTCCGAAATTTTATTGGTTATGGCAGGTGGTATGGCAACCCTTGCAGGAGGTGTACTAGCTGTCTATATCAAAGTTTTAGGTGGAGGTGATCCAGTACAAGAATTAATTTATGCGAAACATTTACTTGCTGCATCAATTATGGCAGCTCCGGGTGTAGTGGTTATTTCCAAGATAATTTTGCCGCAAACAGAGGAAGTTAGGGAAGAAGTTGAGGTAAGCAAAGAGAGGATTGGTAAAAATATACTTGATGCGATTTCAAACGGCACCTCAGAAGGAATAAAACTTGCGGTGAATGTAGCAGGTATGTTGCTTGTTTTCATCGCTTTTATTGCGATGTTAAATTACATCTTTATCAAGCTTGGATATTGGGCCTCCATTGATGGTCTAATTGCCAACGCAACCGGCGGAGAGTACAAAGAGCTTTCTTTGCAGTTTATTTTAGGTTATGTATTTGCACCAATTATGTGGCTTTTAGGTGTTCCTGGACAAGATATTGATTTGGTTGGCCGTGTACTTGGTGAAAAGTTGATTATGACAGAATTTATAGGATATGTAAGTTTAGCCGAATTGAAAGATATTGGCGCTTTCTATAGCAACAAATCAATGGTGATGGCTACCTATATGCTTTGCGGATTTGCTAATTTCGCATCAATTGGTATCCAAATTGGAGGAATCGGATCATTAGCCCCCGGTAAGAGAGTTTTACTATCTCAACTGGGTATGAAAGCATTGCTGGCCGGAACACTTGCTTCATTAATGTCCGCAACAATTGTAGGAATGATAATGGGTTAATTCCTTATGATTTAAGAATAAATTAAAAAGCCCCGGAATGATTTCCAGGGCTTTAAAATATCATTTAAGCACGTTTAAACTCCCCGTGCATCAACATGAACTTGCTTTTGAAGTATTAAGATTCCATCAGCTGTTTTGCATTGAGCCACAATATTAAAATTCTTATTAATTGAACTACCTTGCGGAAGCTTAATTCTTATCTCCGCTTTTTTGCCTGAAATCTTTTTAGCCGGACTTAAGTTTTTATGGAAGTACTTACCTTCGATTAGCTGACCTTCAAAAAATTCGACAGATTTAACGCTTTTGGCTCCGTCTCCAACTAAAGAAATACTAAGTACATAATTACTTGTTGTTCGAATGTTGTCATTCTTCACAATTTTAATGATTGGATCAGGGCGTTCCTTACCTAAATTGGTGTAGCGTTTCATTCCTACGCCAGGCAAGCCATTCTTGTATTCGTATTCGGCAGTGATTCTACCTTCTCTATCGTAGCGTTTACAAATGCCATTCAACCTTCCTTCTTTGTATGGTTGCTCTTTATACACTTTCCCAGTGGAGTGATAAGTTAATCGAACGCCATCTTTTTTGTTCTCAACATAATTGATAGTCTCAGCTAATTTACCACTTTTGGTGTAGCGCTTAGACACGCCATGGCGTATTGCGGACTTACTGCCATCCTGAAATTTCATAGAAATTTCCCATTCTACAGGTGAATGAGGGTCATCATTGAAATGACGTTTTTTAATGAATGTTCCATCGGCATTCTTATTGCCGGTATTCACAACTTTTTTTTCTGGTCCAAAAAACTGACAACCACTAAGAGAAAGTGCCAGTATGACCATTAATAAACTTAAATGTTTCATGATAAAAGGGGGTAGTTTTAATATAAGGATTAAAAAAGGCTGTCAATTTTTTTGACAGCCTTTAAGTTTTGTATGCATATACTACATTAAGGCATCAAGTTTTGATGCCAAAATAGTTTTAGGAACTGCACCTACTTGTTTGTCAACTACCTCGCCATTTTTAAAGAACAAAATAGTTGGGATGTTACGAATACCGAACTTCACTGAAGTACCAGGGTTACTATCAACATCCATTTTAGTGATAACGGCTTTCTCACCGTATTCTTCTGCCAATTCTTTTACAATTGGTGTTACCATACGACAAGGTCCACACCACTCAGCCCAGAAATCAACCAATACTGGCTTGTCTGAATTCAATACTAACTCATCAAAATTGGCATCAGTAACTTCGATCAACATAGCAAATCTGTTTTACTTTATTATTACAAAAATTTTAACTTCTTTATTTCAAAGTGATTGGCCAAAGGTATATAAAATAACTTCGGACTGTTCAAAAATACACATTTTTTAATATATAGATATAAGAATCTTAATTGATTCTCATCAAGTAACCTTAGGCAATACTCATCTCTATGTCTTGATGCTCATCAATGTATTTTATCAGGTCATCATTTAAATCTACCCGCATACTTCGAGAAAGAAACTGAACAGCATTCTTGGTTTCCGGATCTTGCACCATAAACTTGAGTGTTACCTTTCCTTCGTTAGCATGCAGAATATTAGCTAATTCTGTTATTAGTTCTTGAGAGATGGCATTTAAGGGTACTTTAAGGGTGATGGTATTAACTAAAGTGTCTCTAAGTTCGCTGAGGAATTTGATATTATTTATCTTAAACTCTAGTTCTTCCTGGTTAAAACGTTTGGGTTGAATACGTCCTTTTACCATAATGAAATAGCCAACTTCCAAATATGGTAAATACTCAGTAAAATCGTTACCAAAAAAGGCAAATTCGTAAGAACCGGTATAGTCCTCCATGGACATAATGGCGTAAGGATTACCTTTTTTTGTAGTTCCCCGGCGAACATTCACGATACTTCCGGCCACCGTGATATCACGACCGCGCATGCTTTCCAGATCATCTAACTGCTTTAGGCGATGATGAACAAAATGGTTCATCTCCAATTTATACTGATCAAGCGGATGAGCGGAAAGATATATGCCTATATACTCTTTCTCGTGATTAAGTTTTTCGATGATCGAATATTCGATGCAATTAGGCATATCAGGAGTCTTGATGGCAATATCTCCGCCCATTGCTCCAAATAATGAGTTTTGTGATGATGCTTTGTCGGCTTGGTAACGGTTGCCATAGCGGATGAGATGCTCAATAAAGTTCATATCATCATTCTCATGCTTGCCAAAGAATTGTGCACGGTGGTATTCACCCATGGCATCGAAGGCTCCGGAATAAGCTAATGCTTCAATGTTTTTCTTATTAACAGTAGTTAAAGGCAATCGTTCAACAAAATCGTATACTGATTTATATGGGCCGTTCTTTTCCCGTTCCTGAATAATGGCATCAACAGCACCCTCACCAACACCTTTTATACCAGCCATTCCAAAACGAATGGCACCTCCTTTATTTACAGTAAACTTACGGTACGATTCATTAACATCAGGTCCTAATACATCCATCCCCATGTTTTTACACTCTTCCATGAAGTTGGTGATCTTGGTGATATCACTAAGGTTACGACTTAATACACCCGCCATAAATTCAGCCGGATAATGGGCTTTCAGATAACCTGTTTGGTAGGCAATATAGGCGTAACACACCGAATGTGATTTGTTGAAGGCATAACTTGCAAATGCTTCCCAGTCCTTCCAGATTTTCTCTATCAGATCTTCAGCCTTGGCAATGGATGTTTTACCATCTTTACAAGCCCCAACAAATTCTTCACTATCCAAACAGCCTTTGATGAACTTCTCTTTCAGTTTGTCCATCATGGCCATTATTTTCTTACCCATGGCTTTTCGAAGCGAGTCGGAATCACCACGCGTAAAACCGCCAAGCGCACGAGACTGAAGCATCACCTGCTCTTGGTAAACTGTAATACCATATGTGTCCTTCAGGTAAGGTTCCATCATTGGATGGTCGTATTCAATCTTCTCACGGCCATGTTTACGGGCAATAAAAGAAGGGATGTATTCCATCGGTCCCGGACGATACAATGCATTCATGGCTACCAAATCTTCAAAACGATTGGGTTTGAGAGCCTTCAGGTGTTTTTTCATTCCGGGCGACTCGAACTGGAATATGGCTGTTGTTTCACCCCGACTAAAAAGTTGAAAGGTCTCTTCATCATCCAGACTAACATTGTTAATATCAACATCAATGCCTTTTGACAATTTTACGTTACCCAACACCTCTTTGATTATAGAAAGGGTCTTTAAGCCCAGAAAGTCCATTTTTAGAAGACCTATATCTTCTACAAATCGACCATCGTACTGTGTGGTGAGTAGTTCCTCACCCTTGGTTGGCATTACTGGTACGTGTTCGTCAAGCGGATTTTTACCAATGAGTACCCCACAGGCATGTACTCCTGTTTGCCTCACAGAGCCTTCCAGTGCCTCAGCAAATCGTATAGTCTTGGCAATAAGTGGATTCGATGATTCCTTTTCTTCCAACAAAGCGGGTTCTTCTTTATAGGCTTTCTTAAAACTCATTTTTGGAGCTTCGGGAACCATCTTGGCCAGTCTATTGGCTTCAGCCAGTTCCAAACGTAATACGCGTGCCACATCTTTGATGGAACTTTTCGTAGCCATTGTACCAAATGTACAGATGTGGGCTACCTTTTCCTGTCCATATTTGTCGGTTACATAATCCAATACATCTTGTCGCCCGTCATCATCAAAGTCAATATCGACATCGGGCATAGAGATACGGTCGGGATTCAGAAATCGCTCAAATAGCAGATCGTATTTAATTGGATCTACATCGGTAATGCCCACACAATATGCTACAGCAGCACCGGCAGCCGATCCCCGGCCTGGTCCAACCAAAACACCATTATCTTTTGCCCAGTTGATGAAATCCTGTACAATTAAGAAATACCCCGGGAAACCCATTGTTTTAATGGTTTCCAATTCGAATTCCAACCGTTCACGTTTGTCTTCAGTGAAGTCATCAGGATAACGCTTTTTAGCTCCTTCAAAAGTTAGGTATTCCAGGTAATCGGACTCTAATTTAATGGGCAGTACTTTATCGTAACCGCCAAGTTTATGATAACGTTCTTCTCCAAATTCTTCTATTAACTTAGCTTCATCAAATTTTTCTCTATACGTTTCTATCGAGCCAAACTCCTCAGGGATATCAAATGGAGGCATAATAGGATTTGCATCCAACTCGAAGAACTCAACTTTATCTGCTATTTCTGCAGTGTTGGCTAATGCCTCCGGCACATCCGCAAAAAGTTCGTTCATTTCCTGAGTTGTTTTAAACCATTCCTGCTTGGTATAGCGCATACGGGTCGGATCGTCATAATCGCGCCCTGTACTCAAACATACCAACACATCGTGCGCCTCGGCATCCTCTGGATTCATAAAATGTGAATCGTTAGTGGCAATAATCTTAACATCCAATTCAGCTGCTAATTCACGAATTACCTTATTGACTTTCACCTGATTTTCCCAAACATCAGTTCTAAGTCTTGGATCGTCATTTTTATGGCGCTGTAACTCCAGGTAATAATCATCTCCAAAAACTCCTTTAAACCACTTTATAGTTTCTTTGGCTTTTTCGAAATTACCTGCCATAATATGTTGAGCAACTTCACCTCCAAGACATGCGCTGCTTACAATGACTCCTTCATTATGTTGTTCCAGCAACTCCTTATCGATACGTGGTTTATAATACATACCAATTGTATGCGCAATAGAGGTAAGCTTCAGCAGGTTTTGATAGCCAGTATAGTTTTTAGCTAAAAGGATAAGGTGATGACCTCCCGAATCTGTTTTATCATCTTTTCGCAGATGTCCTCGTTTGGCAACATAAGCTTCTACCCCAATAATTGGTTTAACTTCTGCTTTTTTACAGGCAACATGAAATTCTTTAATGCCAAACATGCTGCCATGATCAGTAAGCGCCACAGCCGGCATTCCATCTTCTTTTGTTTTGGCTGCAATATCTGCAGTTTTAGCAGCTCCATCAAGAATGGAATACTGCGAGTGCACATGCAGGTGCACAAAAGGTTGACGTTCGGCACTGGCAGCAGCTTCTTTTAATTTTCTCTCCTCCTCCTCAATTGATATGTCATCGAAGGAGGTATTTACTTTGAATGATTCATATTCAATACCAACCAGTTCAATGGTAGTTGGATTGTTTAGTTTGAAAGCCCGAATTTGGTCAGGCGACATTTTTAGGAGTTGCGTACTTAAGCCATCTACACGTATTAGCTCAAGAAAACATCGGGAGGTTGCTTCTACATCGGCAGCTGCATTGTGAGCCTCAGCAAAGGGAACCCCAAAAAGTTTAAGGTGAAGCTCTGTAAGAGTAGGGTTCTTAAGCTGACCATTACGTTTCAGATCGCAGAACTCTTTACTGCCGGTCATGGTATCCAACATAGGAGCGTCTGTCAACACCTTTTCATCCATGCCGCTGCGCAGTAGCTCACATCCTACTATGTTTATATCAAATGATACATTGTGGCCAATGATAAATTTGGCTTTCTGGACATCTTCAATAAAATCCAGTAAAGCATCTTTTAAGGGTATACCTTTTTCTTGAGCAATTTCCGTTGAGATGCCGTGTACCTCGACTACGTCTTCAGGAATTACAAAACCATCAGGCGTTATTACATGATTTTTCGCATATAAAAAGTTCCCTTCAATATCGTGACATTGCCACGCCAACTGCACCATTCTTGGCCAATTATCAAAGTCAGTTAATGGTGCTTTCCATTTTTTTGGTAAGCCGGTGGTTTCCGTGTCAAATATTAAAAACATCTCAGTATCAGAATTTTCTAAATTTATTTATTTGCCTGGGCTGGATTGCGAAAATAACGAATTAATTGGTGAATGTCTTAACTCACGCATAACAATCTAATGAATGGATATTGTCGAAATAAAAGCTTTTATAAAACGATGGAAGTTTCGTGTTAAATGTTCGATTAATATGAAATAGTAACCTTTTAAATGTAATTGCGTTAAGGGCAGTCTAAGTACTATAGTTAAGGGGAATATTATAGTGTAATTGGGAATTCAAAAAAAGGAAAGAAAATGCTTAGAATTAGGGAGATCGCACTTGTTGCGATGATGGTAATGTTGTGCTCTTTAGTGAACGCACAAGACATGGAATCGATCAATTTGGATGCCGAATTGGATGATATTTTTAATATGGAAGTATCAGTGGCTTCCAAAAATTCAGTTTCGATTAATGAAACGCCGGGAGTTGTAACTGTTGTTACAAAGGAAGAGATTCAAAATTCAGGAGCCCGGGATTTAATTGATGTTTTAAATTTAGTACCAGGTTTTGACTTTGGGATGGATGTAACAAGTTCCATTGGTGCTGGTATTCGCGGTTTATGGGCGTATGAAGGTAAGCTGTTAGTGATGATTGACGGACAGGAAATGCAGGAACAAGCCTTTGCTTCATTTCAATTTGGTAACCGGATTAATGTTGATCAAATTCAGAAGATTGAAATTATCAGAGGCCCGGGGTCATCTCTTTATGGTGGTAATGCAGAGTTGGGTGTTATTAATATTGTAACGCATCGTGCTGTTAATTTCCAAGGATTGGAAGTGTCCGGGCAAGTAGGGCAAATGGAGCGTAGCTTAGCAAGAAGTAATGTTAATCTGAATTACGCCAGGAAACTGAATTATTGGGAAATTGATCTTAAGGCGGGTTACGGTAAAGGTGTTTATTCTGATCAAATTTTTACTGATATATTCGGCGATACATATGATCTTAAAAATGATGGGGCCAATACGCAAACCACCAATCTAAATTTGGGTATTCAAAACCGGGGTTTTGATTTCCGCTTTATTTACGATGATTATCAGCAGCAAACAGTATCGTTGTATGATGCCATGGCAGAGAGACCATTTGAGCAGAGTTTTAACGGAGTGTTTACAGGTGCATCATATAGTATTGATCTGAATGATAAATTAACTCTTACACCGCGACTAAACTTCAAGAGTCAAAAACCATGGGCTACTGATAATGAGTTTACAGGATATTATAATCCAGCTATTAACAGGCTGCTGGGTAATGTTCAGTTTGAATATCAGCCAAATGAGAATCTAAATGTTATTGCTGGTGGAGAATATTATAATGATCGTGCCAAAATGAAAGCAGATAATGATTTTTGGTTCGATGGTAGTGAGCAACTCTCCTTATCAAATACATCTTTCTTTATCCAAGGTATTTTAAAGACTAAGTTGACAAATATTACAGCAGGGATGCGTTACGATAAGCATTCAATGGTTGATGGAGCATTTTCTCCGCGCGTAAGTCTGACGAGAGATTTTGGGAAGTTTCATTACAAAGCGCTTTATAGTCGTGCGTTTAGAACTCCAAGTGTGGCTAATTTAGTGGCATATGAACTATATGATGATGGAAGTTTTGATGATATTTCACCTAATATAAAGCCTGAGAAGAGTGATGTGTATGAGATTGAGCTTGGTTATCAGTTTACATCAAACTTTGCCTTAAATGGGAATTTCTTCTATACTGACATCCATGATCCAATGGTATACTTTTATCATTATGACGAAGACGAGGATGTTGAATATGAAGGTTACTACAATTCGACCAGATATGGATCAAAAGGTTTTGAGCTGGAAGGTAAACTAAATGGGAAATGGGGATATGTCAAAGCAAACTATTCATATTATTCGGTTGAAAATATAAATGAAGTAGACTATTATGCAGTGGTTGGCAATAAGAAGGCCGTTTTAGCATTTCCTCAACACAAATTCAATTTGCAGAGTCATTTTAAGCTCAATGATAATTTTTCCATAAATCCATCGATAATCATTAAAGGAAAAAGATATGGGTTTGATTCCATTGATGAAACAGAAGAAACATCTGTATTGACTGAATATGATCCTATTGCCTTGATTAATTTGTATGCGAGATATACGCGGGCTTTTAATTTACCAATGGAAATAGGTGTTGGCGTGTATGATATTTTCTCGCAAAACTATCAATATATTCAACCATTCGATGGATGGCACTCACCATTTCCCGGACCATCAAGAGAAATAATGCTGAAGCTTAAATATAATTTTAGTCTTTAATACATTGTATTTTAATAAAAGCGTTTGTGATTAATATTTAAAGGGTTACCTTTGCATCCGCAAAACGAGTTTTTGCAATTGTTTAATTTATAAAACGTAATACTATGCCTGTAAAAATCAGACTGGCACGTCATGGACGTAAAAGGTATGCTTACTACCATATCGTAGTAGCCGATAGCAGATCACCACGTGATGGTAAGTTCATTGAAAGAATTGGTTCTTACAACCCGAACACAAATCCTGCTACAATCAATTTGAACTTTGATAAAGCTCTTGACTGGTTAGGAAAAGGTGCTCAACCAACAGACACTGCCCGTGCGATTCTTTCGTACAAAGGAGTGATGATGAAGAAGCACTTGCAAGAAGGTGTGAAGAAAGGTGCTTTTGATGAGGCAGAAGCAGAAAAGCGTTTCAACGCTTGGTTAACTGAAAAAGAAGGTAAGATTCAAGCTAAAAAAGATCAATTAGCAGGTGCAGAAGCTAACGCAAGCAAAGAGCGTTTGGAGCAGGAAGCTAAGATCAACACTGAGAGAGCAGAAGCTCTTGCTGCTAAGAAAGCTGAATTAGCTGCTGAGGCAGAAGCTGCTGCTAAAGCTGCCGCTGCAGAGGCTGCAGGTGAGGAAGTGGAAGAAGAAGCTGCTGAAGGAACAGAAGAAGCTCCAGCTGCTGAGTAATTCAGTCCGATCTTTTTCAAAAGAATATGAAGCCACCCATTTAGGGTGGCTTTTTATTTTCATACTATTTTATACCAAAGGTGGTTAGCTTCCTGTAAAGATACTACACACTTTATTGCAGGAAGCACTATGTAAGTAACAGGAAGTAAAAAACATTATATTTTTCTGTCCCTGTTAATATTTTTGATTCCCTGTAAGGTATTTTATTCTCCTGTAACAATTGTCTGCATTCCTGTAATGAAATTCTTCATTGCTGGTTTATTCTTCCAAATTGTCATTAGACAAGTTCATTGTGTTAATTCAATATAGGATTCCTCTGATACACTTCTCACCTGCCGACATACAGGAACTTATTATATTCCTATGACAGATTCTGGTTTATAAGAAAAAAGAGAACCTTAAGGGTTATAAAAGGGAGCCGGTAAGAACAATGACGAGGCCGAGAAAGTAACCGGCATGAACCTGGTATGGTGAGTGAGCATTAAGGTACAGACGCGAAGAACCCAGCATTCCGCCAATTATAATGACCAGTGGAAGTACTAGCCAGCTATCCACACCAAATCGGAATGATAACGCAAGTATAGCACCGGTTAAGCCTCCAATACCAATCATATGCATGCTGATCTTCCAGAAAAATGTTATGCCTAATGCTACAATTATTGTAACTATTGTTGCCAGCATAAATTGCTGAATAAAGGATGGTACAATAGAAATCCGACTGAGGAAAAAGTAACCCAGGAAAAAGAAGATGACAGTAAAAAAGGTAGGGACAATTCTTTCTTTTCGATCGGTCATGTATACGTTTTTTACAACACCTAAAAGAATAAATAATGGAATAAGACTTACAGGTAGTATGCAGGTGCTTAAAAATACAATCAGATAAATACTTCGTTTGAGATCGATAGGCAAATAGGAAAAGTGCCCTCCAAGATTAAATATCAGAAATAGTCCTAAAGTAGGAATGATCATTGGATGAAAAACGGTGGATAGGGCTTTTGCTAAGATGCGCATTTTGTCAATAAAAAAGCCGGAATGAACCGGCTGTTGATTAAAGTTCTTTTCTAAGTCGTGCTACCGGAATATTTAACTGTTCACGATATTTGGCAACAGTACGTCGTGCAATATTGTATGATTTCTCCTTTAAAATCGCCGCTAACTTGTCGTCAGTTAATGGTTTACGTTTGTCTTCGTTAGCGATACATTCCTCCAATATCTTCTTAATCTCACGCGTACTAACTTCTTCACCTGATTCGGTTTGCATGCCTTCGGAGAAGAAATACTTTAAAGGAAAAATCCCAAAGTGTGTTTGAATATATTTACTGTTTGAAACCCTTGAGATCGTTGAAATATCCAGGTTGGTTCGTTCAGCAATATCCTTCAGGATCATTGGTTTCATCTTGGTCTCATCACCTTCAATAAAGTAGTCGTGCTGATAATCCAGAATCGAGTTCATTACCGTCATCAGTGTGTTCTGACGTTGTTTAATGGCATCGATAAACCATTTGGCCGAATCCAGCTTCTGTTTCACAAACATTACGGCTTCCTTCTTATCCTGTGTCTGGTTCTTTTTGTTAGCACTATAATCCTGAAGCATGTCCGAATAGGTGTTGCTAATTCTTAATTCGGGTACATTTCTGTTGTTCAGGCTTAACTGGAATTGTTCGTCCTCAATCTCCAAAATAAAATCCGGAATGATGTGCTGAACGGTTTTGCTCATTGGATTACTATACGAACTTCCAGGCTTAGGATTTAGTTTCAGAATCTCAGCTAAAGCATCCTTTAACTCATCCTCGTCAATATGCAGACGTTTAGCTATTTTATCATAATGCTTCCTTGTAAATTCTTCAAAATGATACCTCAATATCTGAAAAGCATTCTCGATATCTGGGAAAGTACGATCTTTTCGCTTAATCTGTAATAACAAACATTCCTGTAAGTCACGGGCTGCTACTCCTGCCGGATCAAAATCCTGCACTATTTCCAGTACATCGAGCGCTTCTCGCTCATCTACCTCAATGTTTTGAGCAAAAGCCAGATCATCGATTATTTCATCAACCTCACGCCTTAAATAACCATCTTCATCTACATTACCAATTATATATTCGGCTATATTACGTTGACGGTCGGTTAGTATGCGTAGGCCAAGCTGAGCAATCAGGTGTTCGTGGAATGTTGCGCCGGTTGAGAAAGGAATGTCTTCGTGTTTATCGTCTTTTGAAAAGTTGCGCGCTTGTAATTTATAAGCAGGAATATCTTCATTATTGATGTACTCATCAATGGATAATTCGTCTCGCTCAATATCTTGATCAGGAGCTTCTTGTTCTTCTTTGTCTGGATCTTGCTGCTCTCTTTCAAGCTCCAATATTGGATTTTCCTCCAGTTCTTTCTTAATGCGTTGCTCCAATTGTGCTGTTGGAATTTCCAATAGCTTAATCACCTGAATTTGTAAAGGTGAAAGTTTTTGAAGTAGCTTTTGCTGTAAACTCTGTTTTAACATTCCTATCGCTTCGTTCTAATCATTCCTGTGTCAACTGCACTGCTTGCCAACTAAAATAGTGAGTCCCCAACAAAATTAAGATTTATTAATCAAAACCGATATAAGCATCACTTTTTTTGACGAATAATCAAAAGAAATGCCGGTTCTCAATGAAAACCGGCATCCATATCTTTTTAAATCATTCTTCAATTAAAACTCGGCTGTTTTTGGAGCTCGGGGGAATGGTATTACGTCACGGATATTACCCATGCCTGTCACAAATAACATCAAACGTTCAAAACCTAAACCAAACCCACTGTGCACAACAGAACCAAAACGTCGTGTATCTAAATACCACCACATTTCTTCGGCCGGAATATCCATTTCATTCATTCGTGTGACGAGTTTGTCATAGTCTTCTTCACGTTGCGAACCCCCAATGATTTCACCAATCTGCGGGAAAAGAACATCCATAGCACGTACTGTCTTACCATCATCATTTTGCTTCATGTAAAAAGCTTTGATGTCTTTTGGGTAATCAGTTAATATAACTGGTTTCTTAAAGTGTTTCTCAACAAGATAGCGCTCATGCTCTGATTGGAGATCACTGCCAAAACCATCAATAGGGTACTTGAATTTACCTTTCTTATTTGGTTTTGAGTTTTTCAAAACTTCTATCGCTTCTGTATATGGTAATCGAATAAAATCGTTGGACAATACAAATTGTAGTTTTTCGATTAATTCCATTGAACGTTCATCAGCTTTCTTGTTCTTCTCTTCATCCTGCAGGCGCTTGCTTAAGAATTTCAGATCATCCATGCAGTTATCTAAAGCATATTTGATGAGGTACTTTAAAAACTCTTCAGCCAGATCCATATTGTCATCCAGGTCATAGAATGCCATCTCTGGCTCAATCATCCAGAATTCTGCCAAGTGACGAGAAGTGTTTGAGTTTTCAGCACGGAATGTTGGACCAAAGGTGTAAATTTCACCCATGGCGAGAGCAGCTAATTCACCCTCTAACTGTCCTGATACAGTCAAGTTAGTTGCTTTCCCAAAGAAATCCTGTGAATAATCAATATCTCCTTCTTCAGTACGTGGCATGTTTTCATAATCCAGTGTGGTTACTTTAAACATTTCACCGGCACCTTCTGCATCCGAAGCTGTAATAATAGGGGTATGGATGTTAATAAAACCTTTCTTAGTGTAAAACTCATGAACAGCAAAAATCATTGCATGTCGCACACGGGCGATAGCACCAAATGTATTTGTGCGATAACGAAGGTGTGCGTTCTCTCTTAAAAACTCAAGCGTGTGTTTTTTGGGTTGAATCGGGTATTTATCAGCATCACAGTCGCCCATTACCTCAATTTCTTTCGCTAAAATTTCTACCTTCTGCCCACTACCTGTAGATTCGGTAATTTCACCATTTATTGAAACAGCAGCACCTGTTGTAATGCGCTTCAATAAGGCTTCATCGAAATTAGGTACATCAACAACTATCTGAATATTATGAATACATGATCCGTCATTCAAAGCAATAAAATTAACTTGTTTATTACCTCGTTTGGTTCTTACCCAACCTTTCACATTTGCTTGCGCACCAAAATCTGTGCTCTTCAGCAATTCAACAATTTTTGTTCGACGAATCTGTTCCATTTTTATTTCTATTTATATTCAGGCTTGCAAAATTAATGATTTGTTTTTATTGCAAGCTAACTCCTTGGTTAAATGCAAGTGAATTGCTTAATTTTCTGTCAGATTATTCATAAAAAAAGGTGATCCCTAGCGGATCACCTTCTAATTATACTATCCTGTTAGTTTATTTTTTAGTGAATCGTTCCATTTTATTGTCGTAATTAATATAGTAACGACCTTTTTCTATTCCGGCCACATTAACATCTGAACCATAACCTTTAAAAACGATTCCTCCATACTCATCATATATTTCGTACAAGGTTGGTGATGAGAAATTAATGACATCAACAACTTTATTAGGGCTAAAGGTAACTGCTTCTTTTGCTGAGGCGCTTTTTACTTCAGAAGAGTAACGTGGTTTATTACGGTAATCAATTTGTTTGATACGGAATTTATTTTCACCACTATGCTTTCTGATGGTTACCTTGTATGAATTGGATTGGTTTGTTCCGTTTCCTTCTACTTCGCCAACTTTAACCCATTTGTTCCAACGATATTGCTCTACGATAAATGGTAAAGCTCCTGACTCTTTTGTTGTGGTCCATGATAATTGCTCATCACTCACATCCATTTTTGCAATTTCAAATGTTGCACGTGGATTAAGAACTTCAGGATTTAGAACTTTAGGTTCGCATTCATCCTTGAATTTAATACCAACAATAATTGGCTGACCTATGGAAAACTGAAATACTCCTAAATCAATCTCAAAAGCACTTGAGTTGATTTCGTCGGTTGTGGTCTGTCCATTTACAGTTACTTCGTATACGCAGAAGCCAACACCGGATGCCGCAAAAGGATTTTTTACATACAGGTTTTCACCTTGAAATGTACCTCTAAGCTCAATTTCACCGGCAAGAGTGCTAACTATTGTTAAGACTGTTGCAAAAAATAGTAGAATAATCCGTTTCATTTAGGCTAGACTCAATTAGTTATATTTTGAGAAACGCAATTTATAAAAATAGACCCACATAGCAAAAAAAAGGGAGCGAACACCTTAAAAAATCCACGACTGGCTCTATTTCTTTGATTAAAAATCATTTCACAGGTGGTTCAACCCAGTCTCCGTTATCTTTAATGAGGTTAATTAATTCTTCAACTGCTTCGTCGCGGTGTAGGTTTCGTTTAATTAATTCACGTTTTTTGAATAAACTAACGGTTTCGGGACCCGAACCGATGTAGCCATAATCTGCATCAGCCATTTCACCAACTCCATTAACCACACAACCCATAACTGCCACTTTGAGCCCTTTCAAATGTGATGTACGGGCCTTCACCTGGCGAGTGGTATCCTGAAGATCAAAAAGGGTTCTTCCGCAACCCGGACAAGAGATAAATTCTGTTTTTGTGAATCGTACACGCGATGATTGAAGAATTCCAAAAGCTGTATTTATAACCTCTTTCATTTCAATATTTCCAGTATTTTGGAGGTATAAACCATCTGATAAACCATCTAAAAACAAGATACCAGAATCAGCTGATGATTTGATTTGAAAATCCTCAATGATATTATCGTCATAAGAGTTATCAAGGACCACAGGATGAGATAACTGAAGTGCCATCAATTTAAAAATAAATGAACGTTGCTCGACAGGTTTGTTGATATGTTTCGAATGAAGCAGAATTACTACGTTTTTTTGGTTCTTTAATCGATCAATAACCTTTTCTGATAACTCTGGATAAGAGATGGATAAAAAGCAGTGTTGTGGTAATTCAGGTGTTACTATAAATTCGCTTGCATTCAGTATTGGGTAGGTGTTAGAAGAGGTGTTTGCTGTTTTCCAGGCTGAGAAAGGAATCAGGTATTTCTGATAATGATTCTTTACATCCTCTGGCAATTCTATTACCTGGTAATCTGCCTTTTGACCTTTTGAAAATAAATCTTCAGTTGCATCAGCAATAACAACAGGAATATGATTACCTCCAATATTTAATACCGGATGAGTCTGACGACGATTATACTCAAATGGTGTAAATCCTTTTATAGGTGCTGGCTCAATTGCTGAGTGTTGTGCTCTCGCCGTAATGTAATTAACAAGTTTTGTAGCTACCGGAACTTCTTTTTCAGGGTCTTCGGTTAGAGAAACCCTAATGGTATCACCCAACCCATCAACCAAAAGAGCTCCAGAGCCAACTGCCGATTTAATTCGTCCTTCATCTTCGCTTCCTGCTTCTGTAACACCCAAATGAAGCGGATAATTCATCCCTTCTTTTTTCATAGCTACCACCAATAAGCGTACGGTATGAACCATGATGCGTGTATTACTGGCTTTTATACTAAGAACAATGTCGCGAAAGTCCAATTCTTCACACATTCTCAGGTATTCCATACATGCTTCAACCATGCCCTGAGGTGTATCGCCATAGCGGCTCATGATCCGGTCAGATAAGGAACCATGATTGGTGCCTACCCGAATAGCTGTGCCATATTCTTTACAAACATTAAGAAAAGAGCTGAGTTTTTCTTTTGCCACTTCGAGCTCATCCTTATACTGTTGATCTGTGTAGTTGAAATCGAACTTTTTAGCACCTCCTGAAAAGTTCCCGGGATTAATTCTTACTTTTTCAACATTGGAAGCGGCCACTTTTGCTGCATTCGGATTAAAGTGTATATCAGCCACCAGAGGGTTGGTGTATCCTCTTTGCCGGATAATTTCTTTAACATCTGCCAAAGTGTGAGCTTCACTTCTGCCTTGCGTCGTTATACGAACAATGTCGGCACCTGCGTCACAAATACTCATCACCTGATTGGCTGTTGCCTCGGCATCCAATGAGTTGGTTGTGGTCATTGACTGAATCTGAATAGGATTATCCCCACCAATAGCTTTTGTGCCAACTTGCACTTTTCGTGTAGGATTCCGATGGTAATTAAATAGATCTTCGCAGTATAGTGGCTCTTGTGACATTGTACTTATTTGTTGATTCATTGAATTAAATGCAAAAATAGATATTAATGTTCATTTGTCGGCTACAAGCAGATAGTGAATGATTGTCAGCTTTTTTGCTTTTACTTTTATTTGGCAGAGTTAATTGATATTTTTGAGTTCTAAAATTTGATTTATATGTCGATTGTAGTAAAGAATGTTGTTAAATCTTTTGGACGACAGAAAGCCTTAAAAGATGTGTCTTTTTCAATACCATCAGGTGAGATTGTTGGTTTTTTGGGTCCTAATGGTGCCGGAAAATCAACGATGATGAAGATAATCTCGGGGCTGATCCCTCAATCGACAGGAGATGTGGAAGTATGCGGTATTAGTAATGCTGATTATAATGAATCATTTCGGCGTAAGATTGGTTATTTACCAGAGCATAATCCTCTGTATCTGGACATGTATGTTAAGGAATATCTGATGATGGTTGCGGAACTGTATAAGTTACCAAATAGAAAGCAGCGCGTGATTGAGATGGTTGAATTAACGGGTTTAGAGCTGGAGCAAAATAAAAAGATAGGAGCTTTATCAAAGGGATATCGTCAGCGTGTTGGGTTAGCACAGGCATTAATTCATGATCCAGAGGTTCTGATTCTTGATGAGCCAACAACCGGTTTAGATCCAAATCAGATATTAGAAATTCGAAATCTGATTAAAACTGTTGGGCGACAAAAAACGGTGATGATCAGTACTCATATTCTACAAGAAGTAGAAGCAATTTGCGAAAGAGTAATCATCTTAAATCGTGGTGAGTTACTGGTTGATCATCCTTCAACTGATTTGTCTGCATTACAAAATAGCAATGGAACAAGAGTTTTTGTTGAGTTTAATAAACAACCTGACTTTGATTCACTAAGTGCGATTAAGGATGTAGAATCAATGGAGCAGCAATCACCCACAACATTCGAGATTCATACAAAATCAGATGTTCGGAAAGAAATTTTCGATTTTGCTGTGCAGAATAGGTTATACATTCTTACGATGACCAGTAAAGAACAGAACCTGGAAAGTGTCTTCCACGGGTTGACCAAAGAGTAATGTAATTGTATATTTACGGAGCTAATTGATTAATCTTCCAATCGTTCTCCTCAATTGAATATTGAAACCGATCGTGCATACGATTAGAGCGCCCCTGCCAAAATTCTATTGATTTTGCTTTCAGAATATAACCACCCCAATGTGCTGGGCGGGGAATTTCTTTGTTTTCATATTGTCGTTCAAAACTCTCATAAGCTTGATTAAGGTCTTCACCTTTTGTGACAATTGTACTTTGGTTCGAAGCCCACGCACCAATCTGGCTTTCCCTTGGTCGTGATTGAAAGTATTCGTCTGATTTATGCTCTGATACTTTCTCGATATAACCTCTTATTCGCACCTGTCGCTCCAGTTCGGGCCAAAAGAAGTTTAAAGCGGCCTTTGGCAAGTGCAGTAACTCACGTCCTTTTTCACTTTCATAATTGGTGAAAAACACAAATCCGCCATCACAAACCTCTTTTAATAGTACAATTCTACAATTAGGCATTTGTTCTGGATCAACCGTGGCAAGTGTGACTGCTGTTGGTAAGTT
The DNA here is from genome assembly GCF_982718395.1 of Carboxylicivirga sp. NCBI lineage: Bacteria > Pseudomonadati > Bacteroidota > Bacteroidia > Marinilabiliales > Marinilabiliaceae > Carboxylicivirga > Carboxylicivirga sp. Next base: position 36,977 of record NZ_CEXQWX010000014.1, on the reverse strand, counting down.
ACACTCAGCTTTAATGGCATCATCCATCCATTTGTTAAATTGCACAAAAGGATCAGTATTCAAATCCTGCAGAGAGAGACTTCCTTTTTGGTAATGTTCGCGTATATCCGCCAGCTTATTCATGTTTTCAATTTTAGTACACGATAAACAAGGAGGATGAACTATTGTTTATCAGATATAGATATGGATAGAGCAAACTTTTTATAAGAAAGCTTGTTTGTTTTCATGATACTTAAATCTTAATCTTAGAAACATTTTAAAATGAAGATATACACAAAAACAGGAGATCGAGGACAAACCGACTTACTTGGAGGTGTCAGAGTCAGCAAAGATGATATACGTGTTGATGCTTATGGTACATTTGATGAGGTGAATTCCTTTATCGGATTATTGAGAGCCAAATTAGATCCTCAGCACGATTGGCAGGATAAATTACATAAAATCCAGGTTGAGTTGATGAATACCATGAGTCATATGGCAACGCCTAGTGATTTAAAAGATAAAAATACAATGCCATTGCCCGAGGGAATGGATCAGTTTTGTGAGAAATGGATCGATGATATTGAATCAACATTAAGTAGTCGATCCGATCACTTTATTTTGCCGGGTGGTAATGAAGTATCGGCTCTATGTCACGTGGTACGTTCACAGCTAAGAAAAGGAGAACGTAAATTAACTTCTTTGCATCGGGCTTATCCCGTCGATCGCACCATTCTGTTTTTTATCAATCGTTTGTCCGATCTGTTTTTTAGTCTTTCGAGAGCAGCCATGGAAGAGGCTCATTTGACCGAAGAACGCTGGAAAGCCTTTTTATACAATAGAAGGAAGTAAGCTTATGACTATTGACGGGTGACTATCTGCTTTTTACTACCTTTGTGTCAAAACAAAATAGATGATTGAAAAGCACACCTGCCGTCAGATTGGAGTTGTTGTAAAAACACATGGCATATCCGGAGAAATTGTGGTTCGACTCTTTGATGAGTTTTCGATTGATGATATGGAAACTGAATTCTTGTTTCTGGATTTAGATGGCGGTTTGGTTCCTTTCTACCTGGAAGAAGCACGGGAAAAAAAGCAATCAGATATTTTGGTGAAGCTAGAGCAGCTTAAAAGTGACAAGGCAGCACTGAATGTGATGGATGCGCCAGTGTATGTAGAAAAATCTGAGACAGAAGACGAACAGGAAGATACACCCTTTTCAGCCTATCAATTGGTAGGGTACGAATGCCAGGCTGCAGGACATGGACATATCGGTAAGATTGTTGCCATACAGGATATCTCAAAAAACCCCTTATTCGAAATTGACAATGAAGGGGAGGAGATACTTATTCCAATCGTAGAGCAGTTTATCACCGGAATTGACGATGAGCAACAATTGGTGATTTTTGACTTGCCGGAGGGTTTGATTTAATAAACGACTCCTGCATTTTAATTAAAACGTTTTCCCTTCAAATTTAGAGATAGCACTTCGCCACTCAGGTAATAGTTCAAGCCCTTCTTCTGTTGACTTGTTAAAGCCTACCATCACTGATTTACAAGTTGCCTTCACGGTTTGTGAAGCGTTACAAACTATTTGTTGTATCATCTTCAAACTTTTATTACCCAGGCCAACAATGGTAGTTTTTACCTCCATCGTGTCATTCAAATAAATAGGTGACAGAAAATCAGTGTTGATGTTTACCACAATAAGTGTTTCATCGTTTTTGAAGATTGATTTACCAAATACTTCATTCATATAATACATACGACCAAGGTCAAAGTATTCCTGAATGATGGTGTTATTTACATGCCCCAGTCCGTCAATGTCGTTAAAACGAATTTGAACCGGAGTGCTATGGTTGAATACGGGTTCTTGCATAATAAAAAGCTGATAGTGTTTATTTAAAGTCATTTCCCCCTTGGCGAAGGGGGCTATATAAAATGGAAATCTAAATTTATAAATTATGGGGGATGGAATCTAGTACCAATTGAAGATTTACTCCCTGATAATTATTACCTGCCCATCTTTAGACAGTTTAACAATGCTGGATGGTGCCGGGTTGTCGGTTTCTTCTTGTCGGTAGTTGACAATATAGTCCACACCTTCCCTGACAGCTTCACTCACCTCCCCAAAATGCTTAGGTGATGGCTCTCCACTGATATTGGCAGAAGTTGAGACGATTGGTTTTTTGAAGCGGGCGCATAACTCTTTTGAAAACTGTTCTTCGGTTATACGAATCCCTACACTTCCATCTTCAGCCATCAGGTTCGATGCTAAATTTTTGGCATCGTCATAAATAATGGTGAGTGGCTTGGTTGTTAATTCAGCCATATCGAAAGCCACTTCCGGTATGTCATTGACGTAGCCGCCGAGCTTAGCCGTATTGTCTAATAATACCAACATGCTTTTAGAATCGGCACGTTGCTTAAGTTCATATATTCTTTTAACAGCATCAGCATTAGTGGCATCGCAACCAATACCCCAAATTGTATCGGTTGGATATAGGATAATTCCCCCATTACGTAATACCTCCAGCGCTTGTTTTAAATCGTCATGCATGGTTATTGTTTTTTGCAAAAATAAGAAAAGCCGTTGAAATGATTGATCACTTGGGTTTCTACCTTTTCCAATCAATCAAAAAATGCCTCAACGTACAGAATTAGTACCTCATAAAAATCAAACGTGCGACTATGAAATTAAGATGATAGCTATCGTATAGTACATGATTGTACCACCTCCTTCCAAAACTCCCCTTCATTTCCACATTCTTGCATTTAGACATTCTCTTTTATGAATTATAAAAAAAATGGCACAACTATAATGATAGTTGTATGACTAATAAAATAGTTGTAGATTTAGAACTTTAAATTTGACAGTCATAAAACGAAAATTAGCTTACATTAAACGAGCATGGAAATTTTAATTAAAAAGTTGCACAAACTTGCCCTGAGCCATTCAGGAGGTGCATGTTGGAAATTACTTATGAGTTCCATCTGACAAATGAAAGTAAAATTAAAACAGATCGTTAAAAAGATGATTTTGAGTTTAATGGCTGGCATGACTGGTCAAATTCCCGAAAGACTTTTCTCAATGGATTAATATACTTATTGGACAATGAATGATTTACGACCAAATATTGTATGCAAGTTTGTAAAAAATAATTTAAATAATACATGAAAAATTTGATCACACATGTTGCCATTGTTTTGGTTTTTATTTCGTGTCAGAGTAATACTGATAAAAAACATACAGTAATTCAAAATTCCTCTATAAACAAATATTGGCCAACTAATAAATGGCAGAAAGCAACACCTGAAAGTCAAGGATTAAATTCAGATTCACTAATAAAAGCCTTTGATATAATTAAAAATAAGGGAAGCATCGTTATAATTAAAAACGGCTTTCTTGTAGGTGAGTATTATCCTCAGGGAGTTGATACATCTTATTTGAATAATGTTTACTCATGCACAAAGAGTGTAACATCTATTCTTACAGGTATTGCAATTGATAAAAAGATTATTAAAAGTGAAAGTGATAAATTAGTTGATTATTTCGCCGATTATAGTTTGGCTTATAATGACTCAGTTAAACAATCAATTACTTTACATCATGTTTTGAGTATGTCCAGTGGATTGGATTGGAAAGGTGGAGTTGGAGGTGATAATTTGATGGAGATGGTTCTTAATCAGCCAGACTGGAATCAATATATTCTTGATAGACAGATGGCTGATAAACCCGGAACACATTTTAATTATAATAGTGGATGTAGTCAACTTTTATCAGCGGTTATTCAGCGGGAGTCCGGAGTATCAACTAAAGAGTTTGGAGAAGAGTTTCTATTTAAACCTCTTGGTATTCATAATTACACTTGGGACATGCTTGTTTCACCAAAAGGGATTACACCAGGTGCATGGGGATTGTTTTTAACAACCAGAGATATGGCAAAGATTGGTTATCTGTACTTAAACAATGGAGAATGGGATGGTAAACAAATTGTTTCCAAACAATGGGTTGAGAAATCTATCAGATCATATAATAACAGAGGGATAAATAGACATGGGTATGGTTATCAATGGTGGATTTTAAGTGGTTATCCAATTTTCACTTATAGTGCTAGTGGTCATTATCATGAACATTATGCATCAATAACAGTGCTTCCCGAATTAAATTTAGTTGTGGCGACTTCAGGTAAGATACCCAGTTCTTTAAAGAATAAAATTATTAAAAGCTATATTTTAAGTTCCGATAAAATTGATAATTAAAAAGCCTGACATACTAAGGTTATGTCCTGCTAGAACAGAATCGCAATAAAACAACAGAACTATGAATAAAAATATCATATCAATTTTTTCTTTACTACTTCTGTTAACCATCCATAGCAAAGGGTATTCAAAGGATATTCAACCTGACGTTACAAGCTATCATCTAACAATTGAGCCTAATATTGATGAAGCTACTATAAAAGGTTCCGTTGTAATTAATTTCCAGATAAATAGTGATATGGATTCTGTAATCTTTAATGCTGGTAATCTTGTAATTGATAAAATAACGGGGAATAATGTTGAAGGATATAAGAAAATCAACAAGAATTTGATTGTTTACCTGTCGATAAGAAACAGTATGAAAAACCAAATAGTTATTGACTATCAAGGACGCCCCGGAAAAGGACTTATTTTCGACAAAGAAAACAACCAAGCCTATACTTGTTATTTCACAAGCGATTGGATGATTTGCAATGATCCACCTGAAGATAAAGCCGTATTTCATTTAGATATTACTGTTCCAATAGATAAAGTATGTGTTGCAAGTGGTGAGTTGATAAATAAGGTACGGCAAAATGACAAGATACTCTATTCTTACCAACTAGATACAGAATCTCCCAGTTATACATACGGATTTGCTATAGGCGGATTCAATGAAGCAGAGGAAAAATACAATGAGATATCATTAAAGTACTATTCACTTAACTACACTTCGGAACAGATCAAGGATATTTTCAAAGAAACCCCGGCAATGATTTCTTTTTTTGAAGAAAAATCAAGCGTCAAGTATTTTCAATCCACTTATTCCCAAATACTCACAGGAAATAGCTTTCAGGAAATGTCGGGATTTTCAATGCTGAAAGACAATTATGGGGAAATGGTTTTGCAAGATACAATCGAAACGAATCTTATTTCTCATGAAATGGCTCATCAATGGTGGGGTAACCAAATAACTTGTAAAGGTTGGAATCACTTTTGGCTGAATGAAGGCATGGCGACTTTTATGTCTGCCGCTTACAACGAATATCGTTTTGGACAAAAGGTATATCTCTCCAATATTGAATCTTACTACAAAGTATATGAAGGAATTAAAAATCGGGGCAATGACAGGTCTCTTGTTTTTGAAGATTGGGATAACGCATCAAAAGACGACAGAAACTTAGTTTACTTTAAAGGCGCATATGTAATCCACCTGTTAAAAGAAAAGTTAGGAGATGAAGCGTTCTGGAAAGCCATTCGTTTTTACAGTACAAAATACTTTGGAGATACTGTTGAAACTATAGATTTTCAGAAAGCATTTGAGGAATCATCAGGAGTCGACTTAGAAGATTTTTTCAATGAATGGGTTTATAAAACCAATGAGAAAGAGAAACCTCATATTGCTTTTTCCTTTGATGATGGTAGTACAAATAGTATTTTATCCTATGACAATAAAGATTGGAATTCAATGATAAGAAAACAATTGAAGGATAATCGTATTCAGGCAATTTGGTTTGTTGCTGGTAAAAGTGTAGATAACGAAAAAGGCAAACAGCTTTTGCAAAAATGGAATGATGATGGTCATATAATTGCCAATCATACTTACAACCATTTCAATTACAATGATTCTCTAGTGACTTGTAAAGCTTATACTGAAGATATTCAAAAATGTGATTCATTAATCAGTAACTATACGAATTACATAAAAATGATTCGTTTTCCCTATTTAAACGGGGGCAATACCATTTCAAAACGAGATAGTTTGAATGGTTTTCTGCAGCAAAACAATTATATGCAAGGATGGGTTACGATTGATAATGCTGAATGGTATATAAATATGAGATTGATTCGCCGATTAAAGCAAAATCCCGATGCTGACATTAGCGGATTTAAAGAATATTACATCAATCATATGTTTGAAAAAGCACAGCATTTTAATAAACTTTCGACTCAGATTAATCAACGACAGATAAAACATACATTCTTGTTACATTTCAATTTGACTTCCGCATTGTTTCTAAATGATTTGATTGAGAAATTTAGAAATGAAGGATGGATAATTGATAATTACAGCGAAGCCATAAAAGACCCAATATACGCTGAACACCCAATTGCAATGCCAACCGAACAAAGCTTAGTTTGGATGCAGGCATTACAAAAAGGAGGATTTGAATTGAGATATCCTGGAGAAGATAGCAAACATGAGAAAGATAAAATGGATAAATTAGGATTATAAAATAGCAAGACATAACAAAGTGTAAAACTAATATGGGTGTCTTGTTTTTACTAATAACCCGTGTGCCTTAAAAATAAAAAACCTAACAGAACCACAATGCCTGTTAGGTTTATATTATATCAAGTATAATTTTCAATTCGACAAATCAACAATTTTATGATTCATCATCTTTTTGATGGTTATACCGCTACATTATTATCACGCAGAGCATCGTTCAGCGACGTCTTCTTATCAGTCGATTCTTTACGCTGACCGATAATCAAAGCGGCCGGAACTTGATAGTCTCCTGCAGGGAAAGACTTGGTAATGCTTCCAGGAATAACAACAGAACGAGGCGGCACATATCCTTTGTATTCTTTCGGCTCATCACCGCTTACATCAATGATTTTAGTTGATGCAGTTAACACTACGTTAGCCCCAAGTACAGCTTCTTTACCAACATGTACACCTTCAACAACGATACATCGCGATCCAATAAAGGCATCATCTTCAATGATAACCGGAGCTGCCTGAACCGGTTCCAAAACACCACCAATTCCAACACCACCACTCAGGTGAACGTTTTTACCAATCTGCGCACAACTTCCAACAGTAGCCCAGGTGTCAACCATTGTTCCTGATCCAACATAAGCACCAATGTTTACGTACGAAGGCATCATTACAACACCCGATTCTAAGAATGCTCCATAGCGTGCAACCGCATGGGGAACTACTCTGACTCCTTGTGCTGCGTAATCTTTCTTTAGGGCGATTTTATCATAAAACTCAAATGGTCCAACCTCAATGGTTTCCATCTGTTGTGTTGGGAAATAAAGGATAACAGCTTTCTTTACCCACTCGTTTACAATCCAGTTATCTCCTTGCGGCTCGGCCACACGAATCGTACCTTTATCTAATTGCTCAACAACGGCCTTAATAGCCTCAACAGTTTCTGGCTGACTTAACATTGAACGGTCGTCCCATGCTTTTTCGATTATATTCTTCAAATCGCTCATTTACTTTCAGTTTTTATATTTTGAGTGCAAAAATAATTTTAATTAATCAGATAACACTATAAAAAAATGTTAATCACTTTTGTTTTAACTATTTAGTTTGTGGCTGTTAAAAGCTGTTAATTCGAGAGTCGTTTGTTGAAAAAATAACACCTTTTCTAAAAAGTAGATTTACTTTGAGCTTACCTAATCTGTATGTATGAACAAATTTTACCTGAACATCATTTTATTAATACTGTCTCTTGTTTCAATCAAGGGGCAAACAAAGCAAGTGTGGTTACATGGGAAAGTGGTGCGCGAATCAGATCATAAAGCTGTACCATTGGCTCAGGTGGCAAGTTATAAAAAGCTTAACCTCTTTGCTGCTGACTCGGCTGGAGAGTTTAAAGTGATTCTGGATGCTAACGATAGTATTAAAATTGTGTCACTGGCATTTGAATCAAAAGTTTTCAGGCTTGATAGTATGGAGATAAATGCTGATCAAATGTATTTATTTCCGCTTAAACAAACGTCGTATGAAATAAAACAGGTTGATATTAACTCAAATAGACATTACAATGCTTACATGGATAAGCTTGATGCTATGCGGGCTAAGCAAGAGGAGATGGATTTAATGCTTCCGGGAGATATTGAGTTGGGAAGACAGCCCGATATGCCGTTGGATGATTTGCCAACCTACCGAAGTAATCCTCATGTGTTGAAGGCTGTTTTTCAACCGGCTAACTTTATTTATTACTATACCTCGAAAACTGAAAGGCAAAAGCGCAAAATGATGAAGCTGCGCAAGTACGATGAGCAGCGCAAAATGTTGACTGTTGAATTGCTTGAAGAAGTAAGTGGATTGAAGGGCGAGAAGCTAAAGGAGTTTATCATTTATTGTAACGCTAATATCAAATTCAATAAAAAGGATACTCCTTTAAGTATTAAGTATAAGGTGATTGATTTATTTAATGCATTTAATCATGAGGAATAAAATTACAGGATGGATATTGATGTTTTTTTGCATTAATGTGGGACTTTTAGGACAAAATGATGAGACAGATAAAGCCCTGTTGATCGGCAAAGTTGTATCGCAACATAATTCAAAGCCCATTCCTTTTGCTTTTGTAGCCAATAGTCAAACAGGATTTGGGAAAGAAACCAACGATCAGGGGCTATTTAAGCTGTACACAGAGTCAAATGATACGCTTTACTTTCGATGCTTAGGCTATCAGGATACAATGCTGATTGTGAATCATGATATGTTAAAAGACACATTGCTTTGGACTGTTAAAGAGAAGAATTATGAGATTGAATCAGTGGATGTACTGATGTTTAGATCCTATGCCACCTTTCGTCATATGGTTGCCAACATGGATATGATGCCCGATAATCAATATAGTATGCCAGTATCAATTGATGTTCGGGCAGTTAAGAAGGCTATACGGGAAAAAGATAAACGATTTGGTCCCGGATTAGCATTTGGCAGCGGTGGTGCAACTCGAAAAGAGAAAAAGTATGCAGCTTTTGCCTCCAATGAAAAACGGTATGAGCGATTTAGGGAGATGACTTCGCGTGAAAATATGAAATATCTTACCAAGCTTGAAGGAGCTGAATTAGATTCGTTTATGGTGTTTCTAAGGTCGAAACATCGAATCAATCCTGATCTTTCGGACTATTACATGATGCAAGCGATCAACCTGGTTTTTGAAGAGTTCCTGGCACTTAATTCAGATACTATAAATGTAAAAAACTGACTTTTGTCACTCGGTCGTTTGAACTTACAATTAGTGGATTTTAGTGTCTTATTGAAATTGTTCTGTAATGGTGTGTAATACAGTTTTTTAAAATGGGATAAAAATATCTTTATTTACCTCGATTTTTTCGACCTATACTTATTATATATAAAACGCACGTAAATAGTAAGGTAAAACTGTGTTAAAAGATTAAATTGTAAAAAAAAACAATATTTTTTTGACTATTTCTTTGGAGTTAAAAAAATCAATCCTACATTTGCTACCGTAAAAAGCAGGAAAGGTGTGCCAGTAAGTAAGCTGGTAGATCAAAAAAGACTGAATTAAGATGAAATTTAATTTATCACTCATTCTCAACATTATTATTATTCTCGTGGTCATTATTAGAACCTAGAGGAGTGAGAATGCTATGTAGATAAACAAACGAATATAAGTTACTAAGAGCTTTTCTCACACATACGAGAAAAGCTCTTTTTTTTGATACAAACGAAAGTAAAATGAAAATAACACTAAGAAGCGCAACATCAACACAAGGCCGAAGAATGGCCGGAGCCAGAAGTCTTTGGCGTGCCAACGGCATGAAAGAACATCACTTTGGTAAGCCGGTTATTGCTGTCGTTAACTCTTTCACGCAGTTTGTCCCAGGCCATGTGCATTTGCACGACATCGGTCAGATGGTGAAGCAGCGCATTGAAGCAAATGGATGTTTTGCAGCTGAATTCAACACCATTGCCATTGATGATGGTATTGCTATGGGACACGATGGTATGTTGTATTCCTTGCCTTCTCGCGATATCATCGCAGATAGTGTTGAATACATGGCCAATGCTCACAAAGTGGATGCCATGGTTTGTATCAGTAACTGCGATAAAATTACACCGGGAATGTTAATGGCTGCTATGCGCTTGAATATTCCAACTGTGTTTGTTTCAGGTGGTCCTATGGAGGCTGGTAAGGCTGGAGGTAAAGCACTTGATTTGGTAGATGCTATGGTAATGGCCGCCGATGATTCGGTATCTGATGAAGAAGTGGATGAGGTAGAGCGTAATGCTTGCCCAACATGCGGTTCATGTTCAGGTATGTTCACGGCTAACTCTATGAATTGCTTAAACGAAGCTATCGGATTAGCCTTGCCGGGTAACGGAACCATTGTAGCAACGCATGTTAATCGCAAGCGTCTATTTGAGAAGGCAGCTGATTTGATTGTTGATATCACTAATCGCTATTATGGCGAAGAAGACGAATCTGTTTTGCCACGTTCAATTGCCAGTTATAAAGCTTTTGAAAATGCAATGACTCTTGATATCGCTATGGGTGGTTCAACCAATACCGTATTGCACATTTTGGCCATCGCTCATGAAGCAGGCGTTAACTTCACGATGGATGACATCGATCGTTTATCGCGTACCACTCCAGTGTTGTGTAAGGTAGCACCTAATTCGCATTATCATATTGAAGATGTGAATCGAGCTGGTGGTATCATGGGAATCTTAGCCGAGTTAAACCGGGGTGGTTTGTTACATACCGATGTAAGCCGGGTTGATTACCCAAGTTTAAAAGAAGCATTAACTGCTTATGATGTGATGAATGGATCAATATCCAAGGAAGCAAAGGATGTATATTCAAGTGCCCCGGCCGGTATGTTTAATTTAACCATGGGCTCGCAAAAAACTGAGTATGCAGAATTAGATTTGGATCGTAAAAAAGGATGTATTCGAAGTGTTGAAGGTGCTTACTTTAAGGATGGTGGATTAGCTGTTTTGTTTGGTAATCTGGCTGAAAAAGGCTGTATTGTTAAAACAGCAGGAGTTGATGAGTCCATCTTCACATTTAATGGAACAGCGCGAGTTTATGAATCACAAGATGATGCGTGCGAAGGTATACTATCTGATGAAGTAAAAGCAGGTGATGTGGTGATCATCCGCTACGAAGGACCTAAAGGAGGACCCGGAATGCAGGAGATGTTATATCCGACTTCATATCTCAAATCAAAGCATTTAGGTAAAGAGTGTGCTTTGTTGACTGATGGACGTTTCTCTGGTGGAACATCTGGTTTATCAATCGGACATGCCTCACCAGAAGCAGCCGGAGGTGGTAACATCGCATTGGTACAAAACGGTGATCCAATCTTAATTGATATTCCTAATAGAAAAATAGAATTACAGATAAGTGAAGATGAGCTGGCTCAAAGAAGAGCCACAGAAGAGGCCAAAGGCGATAGGGCATTTAAGCCAGGTAATCGCGAAAGATATGTATCAAAAGCTCTTAGAGCTTATGCAAGCTTAGTAAGCGCAGCAGACCGAGGCGCTGTAAGATTGATTGACTAAAAACATTAACAGGAATAGCTATTAGCTATCGGCCATAAGCTAAATATTATGGAAACACAAACGCAAACAACAACCATGGAAGCCAAAGAGATGAAAAAGAAACGCATGAGTGGCTCCGAAGCATTAATGCAATCACTATTGCATGAAGGAGTAGATCTGTTATTCGGGTATCCGGGTGGGGCGATAATGCCTGTGTATGATGCACTTTACCACTATCAGGACAAGTTAAACCACATTCTAACTCGTCATGAGCAGGGTGCTGTTCATGCAGCTCAGGGGTATGCGCGAGTCACTGGCAAAGTTGGCGTTTGCTTTGTAACAAGTGGGCCAGGTGCTACCAATGCTGTAACAGGTATTGCCGATGCCATGGTGGATTCAACACCATTAGTGGTTATTAGTGGTCAGGTGGCATCGCCTTTGTTGGGAACGGATGCTTTCCAGGAAACAGATGTGGTTGGCATTACGCAGCCTATCACAAAATGGAACTACCAGGTAAAGCGTGCTGAAGAGATTCCGGAGGCCATCGCAAAAGCATTTTATATTGCACGTTCTGGTCGTCCCGGGCCAGTATTGATTGATATCACCAAGGATGCACAGTTTGCCCAATTCGATTTCGAATACAAACCGGTTGATAAAGTACGTAGTTACAAGCCAAAGTCACCGGTTAAAAAAGATAAAGTTGCTGAAGCAGTTCAGTTAATTAATCTGGCTAAAAAACCATTGGCATTAGTTGGTCAGGGAGTGGTGCTTGGTGGTGCCGAGAATGAATTAATGGACTTTCTGAAGAAAACCGGTATTCCGGCAGCCTGGACTTTATTAGGTTTATCGGCTATGCCATCTGATTTTGATCAAAATGTTGGTATGTTGGGTATGCATGGGCACTACGGACCAAATGTAAAAACGAACGAAGCCGATTTAATTATCGCGATTGGAATGCGTTTTGACGACCGTGTTACAGGTAATGTTCAAAAATATGCAACTAATGCTAAAGTAGTTCATTTAGAGATTGATCCTGCTGAAATCAATAAAATCATATATGCCGATGTACCAGTTTTGGGAGATGTAAAAGAATCATTACCGATGATTACAGATATGGTTTCGAAAAACAGTCATGAAGCATGGTTAAATGAATTTAAAGCTTGTGATAAAATTGAAGATCAGAAAATCATACAACCAGAGTTACATCCGGCTAAGAAAGGCTTGACAATGGGTGAGGTAATCCGTCGTGTAACTGAGAAATACGATGATGATGCGATTGTTGTAACCGATGTAGGTCAGCACCAAATGATGGCATCACGTTATTTTAAATTTAAGCAGACGCGGAGTGTTGTAACATCAGGAGGACTAGGAACTATGGGCTTTGGATTGCCTGCAGCGATGGGTGCAAAAATGGGACAACCAGACCGGCCTGTATGTTTATTTGTTGGTGATGGTGGTTTTCAGATGACCATCCAGGAGTTAGGAACCATTTTCCAAACACAAACGGATGTAAAAATCATCCTGCTAAATAATAACTTTTTAGGAATGGTTCGCCAGTGGCAGGAATTATTCTTTGATAAGCGTTATGCATCTACAGAGTTAATTAATCCTGATTTCCAGACCATTGCCAAAGGTTATGGCATTGCTACAGAAAAAGTGACGGAACGCGATGATTTGGATGCAGCTGTTCAACGTATGGCTGAGCACAAAGGTGCTTATCTATTAGAGGTTGTGGTTGAGAAGGAAGGTAATGTGTTCCCGATGGTACCAACAGGTGCTTCGGTTTCAGAGGTTAGGTTAGAGTAGAAGTGTCAATTTTACAAATCAACGATTCAACAACTCAACAAAACAAAGAAAAATGAAACAAGAATTCACATTATCAATATATTCCGAGAACCATGTCGGCCTTTTGAATCAGGTGACAACTGTATTTACCCGTCGCCACATTAACATAGAAAGTCTGACAACCTCAGAATCAGCTATACCCGGGATTCATAAATTTACCGTTGTGGTATTTACATCTCGTGAACAAGTCAATAAATTGATGCTACAAATCGAAAAACGCATCGATGTAATTAAAGCCTATGTGTTTACAGCTGATGAAATTGTTCATCAGGAAGTAGCACTATATAAGGTGCAAACGGAATCACTTCTGAACAGTAATGAAATTGAGCGATTAGTACGTCAATATGGCGCTCGCATTTTGGAGGTAACAAAAGAATATACAGTTATTGAAAAGACAGGACATAAGCGCGAAACACAAGAACTCTTTGAAAAACTCGATCACTTTGGAGTTCAGCAGTTTGTCCGTTCGGGTCGTATAGCTGTAACGAAACTGAAAGATGAGCTTCTCTCAAACTACCTAAAGAAGCTTGAAAAGGAAAAGAGTCTTTTAGACTAAGAAAAAGAAATATAAAAAAAAGCTAGTAGCTGTCAGCTATTAGCCAATAGCTTGAAATATAAACATTAATCAAATAAAATCATGGCAAAAATTAATTTTGGAGGTACAGAAGAAAACGTTGTAATGAGGGAAGAGTTCCCATTGGAAAAAGCACGTGAAGTATTAAAAGATGAAACCATTGCTGTAATCGGTTATGGTGTGCAAGGACCTGGGCAGTCACTCAACCTGAAGGATAACGGTTTTAATGTAATTGTTGGTCAGCGCAAGGAATCTAAAACTTGGGATAAGGCAATCGCTGATGGTTGGGTTCCTGGTGAAACACTTTTCGAGATTGAAGAGGCTCTTGAAAAAGCAACAATTATCCAATACTTGCTTTCAGATGCTGGCCAGATCCAGATGTGGGACACTGTTAAGAAGTACTTAACGCCAGGAAAAGCCCTTTATTTCTCTCATGGATTCGGTATCACTTACAAAGAGCGTACAGGTATTGTTCCTCCGGCTGATGTGGATGTAATCCTTGTAGCGCCTAAAGGTTCAGGTACTTCATTGCGTCGTATGTTCCTTGAAGGACGTGGATTGAACTCATCATTCGCTATTTTCCAGGATGCAACAGGTAAGGCATATGATCGCGTAATCTCGCTAGGTATCGGAGTTGGTTCGGGTTACTTGTTCGAAACTGACTTCAAACGTGAGGTATACTCTGATCTAACAGGTGAGCGTGGTACTTTAATGGGATGTATTCAAGGTATTTTCGCTGCTCAGTACGAAGTGTTACGTGCCAACGGTCACACGCCATCAGAAGCATTCAACGAAACAGTTGAGGAGTTAACTCAAAGTTTGATGCCATTGGTTGCTGAAAATGGTATGGACTGGATGTATGCAAACACATCAACAACTGCTCAGCGCGGAGCTCTAGATTGGTGGAAGCCTTTCCGCGATGCAACCAAGCCTGTTTTTGAGAAACTTTATTCTGAAGTAGCTGCCGGTAACGAAGCTCAGCGTTCAATTGACTCAAACAGTCAGGAAGATTACCGTGTGAAACTGGAAGAAGAATTAAAGGAATTACGCGAATCTGAAATGTGGCAGGCAGGTGCTGCAGTACGTAAATTGAGACCAGAAAACCAATAATATTTAATTCATCGGATGAATACCGCAATAATTAGGAGTCATCCGATGAATAAATAACTATAGACATAAGTCAATAGTAAAACTCAAAATCCGAAGGGGAAAGGAATTCGGAAAACCCAAAAAACATTAATCATGGATAATAAAGTTCATATATTCGATACAACATTAAGAGACGGCGAGCAAGTGCCGGGATGCCAGTTAAACACTATTGAAAAGATAGAAGTAGCCCGTCAGCTCGAAAAGCTCGGCGTGGATGTGATCGAAGCTGGATTCCCCATTTCGAGCCCCGGAGATTTTAATTCCGTGGTTGAAATTTCTAAAGCGGTTCAAAATCCAACCATTTGTGCATTAACACGTGCCGTTAAAAAAGATATTGAAGTGGCAGCTGATGCATTGAAATATGCAAAACGTGGGCGTATTCACACCGGAATCGGTACATCACCTTATCACATTAAATACAAACTAAATTCCAACGAAGATGAAATCGTTGCTCGTGCTGTTGAGGCCGTAAAATATGCAAAGCGATTTGTCGAAGATGTGGAATTCTATGCCGAAGATGCCGGTCGATCAGACAATGAGTATCTGGCTCGTGTTGTTGAAGCAGTTATTGCTGCCGGAGCTACTGTTATTAATATACCTGATACAACAGGTTACTGTTTGCCAAAGGAGTACGGTGAGAAAATTGCCTATCTGGTAAATAATGTACCTAACGTGGATAAAGCCATTTTATCAACACATTGTCACAATGACCTGGGTATGGCTACTGCCAATACTTTGGCTGGTGTGACAAATGGAGCGCGCCAGGTTGAGGTAACCATCAATGGTTTAGGTGAAAGAGCCGGTAATACCTCTTTGGAAGAAGTGGTAATGGCCATGAAATCACATCACGATTTGGATTATCAAACAGGCATTGATACCAAACAGATCATGAAAACCAGTCGCTTGGTTTCTACCTTGATGCGTATGCCAGTTCAGGCTAACAAAGCGATTGTTGGTCGTAATGCATTTGCACATTCATCAGGTATTCACCAGGATGGCGTGTTGAAGAATCGTGAAAATTATGAAATTATCGATCCGGCAGATGTAGGTGTAAAAGAATCAAGCATCGTATTAACTGCACGTAGCGGACGGGCTGCATTGAAACACCGTTTACACGTATTAGGTTATGATTTCGAAGGAGCTGAGTTGGATGATATTTATAATCAGTTCCTTGATTTAGCGGATAAGAAAAAAGATGTTGCTGACGAGGACTTGGAAGCATTAGCTGGGTCTGAAAAAGAAAAGCAAGATCGTTCAATTAAGTTGGAATCACTACAGGTTATTTCTGGTAGTTCAACTATTCCAACTGCTACAGTGGCTGTTAGTTTCAATGGAGATGTATTCACCGAAACAGCCTCAGGTAATGGTCCGATTGATGCGGCTTTCTCAGCTGTTAAGAATTTGGTGAAGCGTAAGGTTCATTTGGAAGAATTCCTGATTCAAGCCATTACGCGAGGTAGCGATGACCTTGGTAAAGTGCACGTGCAAATTGAACACAAAGGACATACTTACTATGGTTTCTCTGCCAATGTAGATATCATTACTGCATCGGTTGAAGCATTCCTGGATTCTATCTCAAAAATCGGATAAGGTCGTATAAATAAATCATCGATTCGACAAATTAGCAAATAAACGAATCGACAATAAGAGAAAAATGGGAAAAACATTATTTGATAAAATATGGGACAGCCACGTCGTCAAAACTATTGATGACGGGCCAAATGTTCTTTATATTGATCGTCACTTCATTCACGAAGTAACAAGTCCACAGGCTTTTGGAGGAATCAAAGCCAGAGGTGGAAAAGTTGCACGTCCTTCGCAGGTGATTGCCACGCCTGATCACAACATTCCAACAGTTAATCAGCATTTAACAATTCAGGATGAGTTGTCTCGTCATCAGGTGGAAACGTTAAAGAAGAATTGCGAGGAAAACGGCATTACTATGTATGGTTTAAATCATCCATACAACGGTATCGTTCACGTGGTTGGTCCTGAGCTCGGAATTACACAGCCAGGAATGACCATCGTTTGTGGTGATAGTCACACCTCTACGCACGGTGCTTTTGGAAGTATTGCATTTGGTATCGGAACCAGTGAGGTGGAAATGGCTTTGGCAACACAGTGCATTATGCAGCCTAAGCCAAAGAGCATGCGCATCAACATTGAAGGCGAATTGAGTAAGGGTGTTACTTCAAAAGATATCATTCTTTACATCATCTCTAAGATATCAACAGGTGGTGGAACCGGTTACTTTGTTGAGTTTGCAGGTTCAGCTATCCGTAGTCTGTCAATGGAAGCCCGTATGACAGTGTGTAACATGAGTATCGAGATGGGTGCTCGAGGTGGTATGATTGCTCCTGATGAAACAACTTTTGAATACATTAAGGGTCGTGAAAATGCTCCCCAGGGAGAGGCATGGGATAAAGCTGTGGCTTATTGGAAATCATTGGTTACAGATGAAGATGCTGAATTCCATAAAGAACTGACTTTTGATGCTGCTGATATTGAGCCGATGATTACCTATGGAACGAATCCAGGTATGGGCGCAAAGGTGTGTGAAAACATTCCAACATTGGAGTCAATCGAGGATAGCTCAAAGAACTCATTCCAAAAGTCAATGGAATACATGGGCTTTGAAGCTGGTGATCAATTAGCTGGTAAACCGATTGATTACGTATTTGTTGGAAGTTGTACCAACGGTCGTATTGAAGATTTGCGTGCGTTCTGTGATGCTGTAAAAGGGAAGCAAAAAGCTGATGGTGTAACAGCATGGATCGTTCCTGGAAGTAAGCAGGTTGAGAAGCAAGCGATTGAAGAAGGTTTGAAAGAACAGTTAGAAGCCGCTGGTTTTGAATTACGTCAGCCTGGTTGTTCAGCTTGTTTAGCAATGAACGATGATAAGATACCCGCAGGTAAATATGCTGTAGCTACATCGAACCGTAATTTTGAAGGACGTCAGGGACCAGGTTCTCGTACCATGTTAGCAAGTCCATTGACGGCAGCAGCTGCTGCAGTAACAGGTGTTGTTACTGATCCAAGAACCATCTTTAACTTTTAATCAGGAGGAAGAAATATGCCAATAGATAAATTTGCAACAGTTCAGACTTCGTTTGTGCCTATGCCAATCGAAAATGTGGATACAGACCAGATTATACCGGCTCGATTCCTGAAAGCAACGACTAGAGAAGGTTTTGGAGATAATCTTTTCTACGACTGGAGATATGAAAAAGATGGCTCGCCAAAAGCCGACTTTGTATTGAATAATCCAGCTTACTCGGGATCAGTTTTGGTAGCAGGAAAGAACTTTGGTAGTGGTTCAAGTCGTGAACATGCTGCGTGGGCTATCGCCGGATACGGATTTAAAGCAGTTGTGTCCAGTTTCTTTGCCGATATTTTTAGAGGTAATTCGTTGAATAATGGCGTATTGCCGGTTCAGGTGTCAGAAGGATTTTTGGCTGGACTTTTTAAGTCTGTTGATGCTGATAACAAAGCGGAAGTAAAGATCGATCTGGAAAATCAAACGATTACTAATGTTGCAACTGGTGATTCAGAAGGTTTTGAGATCAACTCATACAAGAAAAATTGTTTGATGAATGGCTACGATGATATCGACTATTTATTGAGCTTGAGCGATGAGATTGAAGCTTATGAAACAAAGGCTGTTAAGTTTTAAGAGAACTAGTAGCCGATTAATGTTTAGCAGAGTCTGATAATAGATAGAAAGTCATCTCGACTACCGTTCGGCGCGCCATCGCCGGACGGAGTTGGATGATGAAAGGTTTATAAAAAGAATTAAACGCAGAGACACAGAGTGTAGTTTTAAATAACTACGGTTCTTCGTGCCTTTGTGAAAAAATGGCAAAGCAATAACCACAAAAACCAAAGAGCAGATGACAATAGAGCTAATGGATACCACCTTACGCGACGGCGAGCAAACTACCGGGGTGTCGTTTAACGAATCGGAGAAGCTGGCCATGGCGACCATGCTGCTCGAGGAGTTAAAGGTGGATAGAATAGAGGTAGCGTCGGCACGAGTCAGTGACGGTGAGTACCGCGCAGTGCAGAAAATTTGTGAGTGGGCCTCCAAAAAAGGATTACTTGATAAAGTTGAGGTACTTGGTTTTGTTGATGGCAGAACTTCCTTAGAATGGATTCAGAGTGCGGGGGGACGTGTTATTAACCTGTTGACCAAAGGTTCACTTAAGCATGTAACAGGACAGCTTGGTAAAACACCCGAAGAACATGTAACAGATATTAAAGATGTTTTAGCAGCAGCAGAAGAAATGGACATTGATGTGAATATCTATTTGGAGGATTGGTCTAACGGAATGATTGATTCACCAGACTATGTATACTTCATATTGGATCAATTACAAGATTCAAGCATTAAACGTTTTATGTTGCCCGATACCTTAGGTATTTTAAACCCTGATCAGATTAAAGAATTTTGCTCGTCAATCATTACTCGTTATCCATCATTACACATTGATTTTCATGCGCATAACGATTATGATTTAGCTGTAGGCAATGTGTTTGCTGCAATTAAAGCCGGCGTTCAAGGCATTCACACAACTATTAATGGTTTGGGTGAAAGAGCAGGAAATGCACCATTGGCAAGTGTAGTTGGTTTGGTCAATGACCAATTGGGTGTTAAGACAAATATTGAAGAATCTAAAATAACAAGAGTAAGCCAGGTTGTGGAGAGCTTTTCGGCCATTCGTATTCCAACTAATAAGCCGCTTACCGGAGAGTTTGTGTTTACGCAGTGCGCAGGAATTCATGCCGATGGCGATAGTAAAGACAACCTGTATTTTAACCGTTTAATGCCCGAACGATTTGGTAGAGTGCGTAAATATGCACTTGGAAAAACATCGGGTAAGGCCAATATTCTTAAAAACCTTGAAGAGTTAGGTATTGACTTAGCGCCTGATGAGATGAAGAAGGTAACCGAAAGGGTGATTGAGCTAGGAGATAAAAAAGAAACGGTTACGACAGAAGATTTGCCATATATTATCTCAGATGTGTTAAAAAGTTCATCGATAAAGGAACACATAAAAGTAAAAAATTACAGTTTGCAGTTGACCAAAGGCTTAATGCCACTAGCAAATGTAAGTATTGAAATAGATGGTAAGGTGTATCAGGAAACGGCCAATGGAGATGGTCAGTATGATGCATTCATGCATGCACTTTGGAAAATCTACGATAAATTGGGGAAGAGTCATCCCGTATTAGAGGATTACATTGTAACGATTCCTCCGGGTGGAAAAACGGATGCCCTTGTAGAAACAGTGATTTCCTGGGAGTATAAAGGGAAACTGTTTAAAACACGAGGGTTGGATGCGGATCAAACGGAAGCAGCAATAAAAGCTACCGTTAAAATGCTTAACTTGATTGAAAACGGAAATTTGAAAATAATTAATTAATAAGACACAAGTAGCAAGACATAAGACACAAGACTTTCTTCATAGTAATATTTCATGTTTTGTACATCCTCTTGATACTTGATAATTACATCTTTGTACTATGAATATTAATATTGCAGTATTGCCGGGCGACGGCATTGGACCAGAGATTGTTGAGCAGGCACAGAAAGTAATTGATGCCGTTGCTGACAAATTTAACCATGAAGTAAAATACACAAATGCTTTGGTTGGTGCCACAGCTATTGATCAGGTTGGTAACCCTTATCCAGAAGAAACACATGAGGTTTGTATGAAATCTGATGCTGTTTTGTTTGGTGCTATTGGAGATCCAAAATATGATAATGATCCTAAGGCTAAGGTTCGTCCCGAACAAGGTCTTTTAGCTATGCGTAAGAAGTTAGGTTTGTATGCTAATATTCGCCCTGTAACAACTTTCCCTTCACTATTGGATAAAAGTCCGTTGCGATTAGATATTGTTGAAGGTGCTGATTTTGTTGTAGTACGCGAGTTAACTGGTGGTATTTATTTTGGAGAAAAAGGTCGTTCAGAGGATTTAAAAAAGGCCTTTGACACTTGTACCTACACTACCGAAGAAATTGAACGTATCCTAAAATTGGCTTTCTCTTATGCCGGTAAGCGTGATAAGCGATTAACAGTTGTTGACAAAGCCAATGTGTTAGCTACATCTCGCTTGTGGAGAGAAACTGCTCAGGCAATGGACGCTGATTACAAAGACATAGAGGTGGATTATATGTTTGTTGATAATGCTGCTATGCAGTTAATTCAATGGCCTAAGAAGTTCGATGTAATGGTTACGGAGAATATGTTTGGTGATATTATTAGCGATGAAGCATCAGTTATCACAGGTTCATTAGGTTTGTTACCTTCTGCTTCGGTAGGTATTCATACATCGGTATTTGAGCCAATACACGGTTCTTATCCTCAAGCGGCAGGTAAAGATATTGCTAATCCGATTGCTACTGTTTTATCAGCAGCTATGTTATTAGAATCACTTGATTTGCTGGATGAGGCTAAAGTAGTACGTGATGCGGTAAATCAATCACTCGATGCAGGTGTCGTCACAGAAGATATAGCGAAGGATGGAAAGGTTAGTAAAACATCCGAAGTTGGTAATTGGCTCGCTAATTACA
Organism: Carboxylicivirga sp.; assembly: GCF_982718395.1. Taxonomy (NCBI): domain Bacteria; kingdom Pseudomonadati; phylum Bacteroidota; class Bacteroidia; order Marinilabiliales; family Marinilabiliaceae; genus Carboxylicivirga; species Carboxylicivirga sp. Next base: position 15,347 of record NZ_CEXQWX010000014.1, on the reverse strand, counting down.
TCAAGAATAATTAATTGTTAATGCCGGTTGCTATGTGCGCCGGCATTTTTTATCCCATCAACAAATGACAACAAAAAACGGAATAGCGGCTTTTTCAGATTACTATCCGAGCCTGGAAGCTATTAAAAAAGCCAAAGAAACGATTTCAGGGGTTGTGGAAACAACTCCTCTCATGCGTAATCACAACCTTTCTAAACAATATTGCTCCAATGTTTTCCTTAAAAGGGAAGATTTGCAATCCGTACGCTCGTATAAAATACGTGGTGCCTACAATAAAATAAAGAGTTTAACCAAGCAGGAAGTCGCATCAGGTATTGTATGTGCCAGTGCTGGTAATCATGCTCAAGGTGTTGCCTATTCTTGCCGCGAATTGGGAATTAATGGTTTTATTTATATGCCAGCTACAACTCCTAAACAAAAAGTAAATCAGGTGAAGATGTTTGGTCAAGGCTTTGTTGAGGTTGTCTTAAAAGGAGATACCTATGACGATGCCTATAATGCCGCTATGGAAGAATGTGCCAGGACAGGTCGTACATTTATTCACCCTTTTGATGATCCGCAGATTATTGAAGGTCAGGCAACCGTTGGTTTAGAGCTTTTAGAGCAAGTCGAAAAACCTATTGACTATATTTTTGTGCCTATTGGAGGTGGAGGTCTTGTATCGGGTCTTGGAGCTTACATCAAACAGATTACTCCGGAGACAAAGATAATTGGTGTTGAACCTGCTGGTGCCCCTGCCATGCAAAAGGCAATGGAACAAGGTGAGGTAGTAGAGCTTGATGAAATCGATAAGTTTGTAGATGGTGCTGCTGTTCAAAGGGTTGGGAATGTCACTTTACCAATTTGTCAGCGGGTGTTAGATGACATTATCTTAGTTCCTGAAGGAAAGATCTGTACTAAGATTCTGGAACTCTATAACTACGAAGCGATTGTTGTAGAGCCAGCAGGGGCGCTAAGTATTGCCGCGTTAGATTTTTATGCTGAGCAAATCATAGGTAAAAATGTGGTTTGTATCCTTAGTGGCAGCAATAACGACATCACCAGAACCGAGGAGATTAAAGAGCGCTCATTACTTTACGAAGGCTTAAAACATTACTTTATTGTACGTTTCCCACAAAGAGCTGGTGCTTTAAAAACTTTCGTAGATAAAGTATTGGGACCTGGAGATGATATCACACATTTTGAGTATAAGAAGAAGACAGCTAGAGCGATGGGGCCTGTTGTTATTGGTATAGAAATTCAAAAACCTGAGGATTTTGATGGTCTTCAGCAAAGGATGGAAGAGAATGGATTTATAGCCGAATATCTAAACGAAAAACCGGATTTGTTTCAGTATCTGATTTAATTAATCCCACACAAAGCGCCATTGTCCATCACTTTGGCGCTTCCAAACTGTATGAAAAACACCTTCTGACACTTGACCTGTAGTTTTGTTGATAAGTTTGTATTGACCATAGGTATAAGCTAAGTCGCCTGATTCAGCCACATCTACTTTGTCTGGAGACCATGTTAATTCCATATCTTTATAGTCATCTTGTCGTTGTTTAAAGTACTCTGTAATGGCTAATTTACCTTTAATCAGTTGATTGTTTCTGAACAATACAGCATCCTCAGCAGCATAATGGACAAAAGCTTTCGAGATTCCTTCATTAGCAGCCATCAATGCGAAATCTGCCTCAATCTGTTTAATTTCTTCAAGATATGCCATTGTATTCCTATTAGTGTGATGACATGAAATTGCGATTAATCCTAATGTGATGATTACTAATTGTTTCATCCGATTAAGATATGAAAAAAGAGCAACTTCTTCTGAAATTGCTCTTGAATATTATTCGGTATCTGTTTTAGAATCTTTCTTTCCTTGCTTTAACCGCTTGGCATCTTTTAAACATTTATGAATCATCCATTCGAGTTGACCATTGACGCTTCTAAATTCATCATCAGCCCACTTTTCAATCTGTTTGAAGGTTTCGGGGTCAATTCTTAATACAAATGATTTTTTCTTGCTCATATCTAAGTATGTAAAGTGCCGGTATTGATCACCGGAGTTGCTTCTTTATCACCACACAAAACTACCATTAAATTACTAACCATCGAAGCCTTTTGATCCTCGTCAAATTCAATGATGTTATCTTCAGATAATCTGGTTAAGGCATCTTCAACCATGCCAACTGCGCCTTCAACGATTTTTTTACGAGCCGCTACAATGGCAACAGCTTGCTGACGTTTTAACATTGAACCTGCAATTTCCGGTGCGTAAGCTAAATAACCAATACGTGCTTCCATTACTTCAATACCTGCTATGGCCAGGCGTTCGGTGATTTCTGCTTCTAACGCTTCATTCACTTCGTGCATACCAGAACGCAATGTGACTTCAGCCTGAGCGTCATCAAAATTATCATAGGGATAGGAACCAGCTAGTTTTCTTACTGCCGCATCAGTTTGAACTCTTACAAACTCTTCGTATTGGTCGACTTCAAATGCCGCTTTATAGGTATTATTAACTTTCCATACCAGGATAACGTTAATCATTATTGGATTTCCAATCCGGTCATTTACCTTAAGTCTTTCACTATCGAAATTTCTTGCTCTTAATGAAATTCTCTGTTTCGTGTAAAATGGGTTAGCCCAGAAAAAACCATTGTCCTTAACAGTCCCTTTGTAGGCACCAAATAAAACGAGCACTTTGGAGCCATTGGGGTTAACGATGAAAAATCCTGGTAAAATTCCTAGTATAAAAGGGATAGCTATTATCAACAGATAAAGCTCTTGGGTCACAATTGTTATTACAGTTGCTGCAAACAATGCAAAGAATACCGTTAACATCAGGTATCCATTTTTCGGTTTAGTTATTTGTTCTTGTTTCATAATGATATTAAAATGGTATCACAATGATAGGTCATTTCTTTGAATTTATCAACAATTGCTTTGGGAAAAAACATATTACCTTGGAAATACCTATTTTTAATTCGTAATCATTGAAGTAGAATATGAAATATCTATTAATTGCGTTCCTTTTGATCCTGGCAATGAATATAAATGCCCATGAACGTTGGTTCAAAGGCTATATAACAACTAATAATAATGAAATAGTAAAAGGACAAATATTCGTGTCTGGAAACAGTCCTTTTACAAACGCAGTGGTGTTTGCGGGAATTGATTTGGAAGGTTTTTATGGCGTTGTCAGGTTTAAGAATGACATGGGTAAAATATTCATATATGAACCAGATGATATACGCGCATTTGGATTTTCATATTTTGGAACAGATTATAAGTTTGTTAGTAATCTTCTGTTATTTAAGAGTCTAATTAAATCTGATAGAGCAAGGCAAAGATTCCTATGCCTGGAATATAAAGGAGCTGTCTCTTTATTTAACGATTGTGTTACTTTGCAGCATGATGTTGTAGGTGTTGGAGGAGGCAGAAACCTGGAATATATAACCTACCATGAGTATTATCTCTATTCAGAGGAAAAAGGTTTGCTATGGGTAGATCTTAGAGGGAAAGCAAATCTAAAACATTACCTGATTAAGAGCGGGGTTAATGAACAATTTATAATCGAGTACCCTGATGTTCTTAAGGTAAGGGAATTACAAACTATACTGAAGAGCTATGATAATTGGTTAGTTTCAAGAAAAGAAGAAGGATTATCTACTTAAGCAATTTATACACCTTCATTACGGCGAATAATACGGTTAGTGTAAAAATTATTGTAGCACCAGAAGGTAAATCAAGGTAATAGGCAATAAATAATCCTGTTAAACTACCAATGCAACTGACTATAACAGAGCCTGTCATAACAGTTTTTAAACTTTTAGAAAACAGATTGGCTGTAGCAGCAGGTATGGTGAAAAGCGAAAGTACCAGGATAATTCCCATTACTTTTATTGATAATACAATAGCTATGGCCATGATAATGGCACTTAAGTATTTAATTGGCTTAACGGGTAACCCCGAGACTGTAGCAAATTCATTGTCAAACGCCACAGCAACTATGGCTGGATAAAATAGCCAGATTAGCGTAATGCATACGACTGCAATAACAAATAGCCAAATCAGATCGCTCACTTTAACTGTAAGAATGTCACCAAAAAGAAAACCCATAAGATTTGGGGTATAACCTGGCGTGATAAAAACAAAAAGTATACCTATCGCCATACCAAGTGACCACAAAATAGCTATTGAGCTATCTTCACGTAATCCGGCCTTAGTGCTACTCCATTCAATTCCTATGGATGATAATACTGCAAATATTGCAGCACCAAGAAATGGAGGCCATCCGTAATAGTATGCAATTCCCATACCTCCAAAAGAGGCGTGAGTAATACCACTGCTTATAAACACTGATCGTTTGGCAACAATATAGCTTCCAACAATACCAGCAATAATGGATGTAAGTAATGCAGCAAGTAAAGCGTTTCTGAAGAATGCGAAACTCAGTAGTTCCAATAGCTCATTCATGATCGTGATGCTTAAGTACCCTGTGCGGAACATGACCATGGCTGACGAGTTCTATTGGGCAGTTATATGATTGTAAAACTTCATTTGTAATTTTATTACTTGGATGATAATGTAAACCACCATTAACGCAGGCAATTGTTTTAACCATTGATGAGATAGTGCCTACATCATGTGATACCAATAATATAGCCATCTGATCATTTAGCTCACCTAGTAAATTATACAAATTGGCTTCAAATGATTTATCCACATAGGTATTGGGCTCGTCCAGAATAAGTAAATTAGGATTACTGATTAAAGCTCTGCATAAAAACACGCGTTGCATTTGTCCTCCTGATAATTCTCCTATTGACGAATTCCGCGAGTGCTCTAAACCTATAAATTCAAGCAGTTCGTCAACCTTAGTAAGTTGATGTTTGCCTGGCTTTTTCCACCATCGGTTAGTTGAAAATCTACCGGATAGGATTACATCTTTAACCATTATTGGAAATTGCTTATCGATGGAATTGATCTGCGGTAGGTAACCAATCTTTAATGTTGGATCTTTTGTGATTGAACCAGAATAGGGTAATAATAAGTTAAGAATAACTTTTAATAATGTCGTTTTCCCACCACCATTAGGTCCTATTATGCCAATGAAGTCATTTTCCAGCACCTTTAGATTAACGTTGTTCAAAACGATATTCTTATCGTAGCCGGCACTAATGTTTTCAAGGTGGATTAGTGGCTTCATGAATTATTATATTGCTTCAAGGTGCGAAATAAAGCGTTCCATTTCAGTTTTCCAATTCTCTGCCAAGGGATGAACCTGAACAGTTTGAGCGTTAATCTCATCTGCGATTACTTGAGCATTCGACTGATCAAATTCTTTTTGGATAAAAATTGTTTTTATCTGCTTTTGTTTGGCTTCATCAATGGTCGACTTGAGGCGTGCAGGAGTTGGTGTTTTACCCTCAAATTCAATTGTCATTTGTTCAAATCCATATGCTCTTGCGAGGTATGTGTAGGCTGGGTGAAAAATCATAAAAGTTAATCCCTTTTTACTTTCAGCCAATGCACTCAACCGTTCATCCATCTCGTCCAGCTCACTGTTAAACTTTTCGTAATTTGCATTTATAAAGGCTCGGTGTTGTGGGAATAATTCAATAAGGTCTGTCTTCAAATTTCTCACTAGTAGTTTTACTTCTCTTGGCGAAGTCCATGTGTGTGGATCGATGCCACCTGTACAAATGTGATTGTGGTCATGATCGTGATGATGGTGTTCGCCTTGAATAATATCAATACCCTTTGATAAATCAAACCACTTTAAATTGGGATTCGCTGAACTTAGTTTTTCGACCCAACCTGCTTCAAACCCAAGATGACCTATTTTAAAATAGGCAGCAGAGTTAGCCAGTTTCTTAATTTGAGCTGCAGTTGGTGCATAGCTTGAATGGTCAGAACCCTGGGGAATCATAATGTTTACCTCGATAGAATCACCAAGCAGACGTTCAATAAAGTATTTTTGAGGAGCTATGCTTACCGAAACAATAGGCTTACTGTTTTCAGTATTACTTGTATTACAACTTGCAAATAAAACGAGAGTGAGTATGTTTAATATGAATAACTTACGCATTTAATTCCTTTATTTAGTTTAATAATGTAACCATTGCTTTGAAGTTAACGGTTACTCAAATATCGTGCAAAAGTACAGGAAGATAATTGATAATGCAACAATGTTGCAATAAATATAAGAGTTGTGTGTCTTAATTGTGTTGTCCAAACAATTCAAATACTGATTCGGTATAGGTTTTAGAAACAGGTACCTCAATTGGAGATTGAGTATTTAGCTTAATTCGTAAACCTTCTTTGTTTCGCTCAATTAGCTTTACCTTCTGAAAGTTGACCATATAGGAGCGATGACACCTAATTACCTCAAGTGGTTTTAGTGTCGACTCCAGATTTTTCAAGGTGTTTCGTAGTAAGAATTTCGAATGCTTTTGATGATCGGAATAATAGATGGTGACATAATTATCGGCGCCTTGGAGGTAAAGCAGATCTTCTAATTTGATCGATAAGCGCATGGTTCCTTTCTCATCTCTGAATATGACCATACCAGCAGGATCATTTTTCTCACTACTACCTTCGGCCAGAGCTTCCAGTTGCTCTTTGTTATCAATCCAGGCAAAATAAAGCCAGGATACTGTATATGGGATTAAGAGAACTAATGCTGTATTTTGTATAGATATTTTAAATGCTTCACCAAAAGTCCTGGGATCATCAAGGATCATTAGTTCATAAAGCGTGTAAAAGAGCGACATGCTTATAATTTCAATAGCGATCCAAATCAGGTATCGTCCGATAGAAATATGATTTCCTCGTTTAGCCAGCTGATACATTATAACCCTGCTGATTACCACAACCAGTACCCCGGTAAGGATAACAAGACTTGAATAAAAGAATAGTTCCGTTTTTGAAATTGGGAACCAATTATTGACATTAAAAGGAGCATAGATATTAATAAACACCAATGCAAAAGCTGCGGTAAAAAGAATCAGCCTGACAATGTTTTTCCTTTTCAGCAGATAAGGTGGTAATGCTTTGCTCAAATCCATGATTGCATAAAGATGCAACTTAAAGTTTAAAAATAGAATTGGAGGATGGGATTTTTTGGTTTTTGCTTACTATTTGAAATGCAGATTTTCACCCCATTATATATTATTTCACCCCATAATAGCCTTTTTAAGCCCATTAGCAGGGTACAAATCACATAATATTGCAAACATCTGTTTTGTTGAGTTGGTTTGTATCGAAGATGTGAAAACGAAAGAATACATCGCATATTTATGAAACTCCATGAATTATTTTTTTCTATATCAAACTCTGAAGGCACAGTTTTCATCGGGAGCTGCCACACACACTCCCGGTGATAGTGCTTTTGGTTTTCTATCGCAGGAGTTTCATTCTCGATTTAAGAATATATACCAGAATGCTGAATTGCCATTCGATATTTCAAGTAACGATGCCGGACTAAATAAAGATTTTAGCTATCCTGTTTTTCATCCAAATAAAGAGAAGAAATCAGACGGATGCATCATTCTACTTCATGGCTTAAATGAAAGAAGTTGGGAAAAGTATTATCCATGGGGTTATCAACTGGCTCACAATACTCAGAAAACAGTCATACTATTTCCTATCGCACATCATATGAATCGCTCACCTAAGGTTTGGAGTGATCCAAGGCAGATGAGTCCGTTTGTTCAAAAGCGAAAGTCGTTATTGCCCGATGTGAATAATCTTAGCGTGGCCAATGTGGCTTTAAGCGAGCGCTTGACCAATCGGCCTGAGCGATTTTTATTGTCCGGTTATCAGGCAGCCAATGATATTTTGGATTTGGTGGCGTATATAAATAATGGATATCATCCATTGATTAATAAAAAAGCCTCAATAGATTTCTTTGCTTATTCTATCGGATCTTTTTTAGCGCAAATACTTTTTCTTGCAAATGGGCATAAAGAATTAGCAAACAGTAAGCTTTTCATTTTTTGTGGAGGGAGTGCTTTTACAGATTGGCAGGGCGTTTCAAAGTATATAATGGATAGTAAAGCGTTTGATCGCTTACATATGTATTATGAGTCGGAGCAAAGAACAGACCCGTTGGTATCACATGTTTTGAACGAAACGGTACTTGGGCAGTCGTTTGTTGATATGTTATCACTTAAGAACTTAAGGAAACGGAGTGTTAATCATTTTATTTCAATGAAGGATCGGATATCGACAGTGGTACTCAAAAATGATACGGTTGCTATTGCTGATAAGGTAAAACAAACTTTAAAAGGGGTGCGTGTGGATGAATGGGATTTAAAATATCCCTATTCTCACATTATGCCATTTCCCTTGCTTTCTAATAAATTGGTAAATCAGGTTAACGAAGCTTTTGACAGATTAATGTTAAAGGCGACAATGCTTTTTACAACTTAATGAGAATGAATGATTGTTAACCTGAAAAAAAGGGTGATTGGTTAAACGTAACCATCACCCTTTTTTAGAAACTGTATAAGTTTTATCCTTTGGCTTATTTTGGCGACTTAAGTCCTCATACTTCTGCAAAAATTCTTTAAGTAGCGATGCTATTCGCATCATTTTTGCCTCGTCAGAGAACTTAATTCATCCAAACTAACTCACAAAAACAAAATTTAAACAGTTTCTAGAATATATTATAGAAAGATCTATCCTAACATTTCGATCACCTGATTAAATACATTCTGACCTGTAAAGCCAAATTTCTCATCCAATACAGTGTAGGGAGCTGAATAACCAAAATGATCTAAGCCCCAAACTTTACCATTTGATCCAACCAAACCTTCTAAAGTCACCGGTAAACCTGCTGTCATTCCAAAACGTGGTGCATCCACTGGCAAAACAGATGTCTGATATGCAGCATCCTGATTGCGGAATAAACCTTCGGAAATAACTGAAACAACATTAACTTTTAAGCCTTTCTGCTCGCGTAATAATTTCGCACCATCAGCCAAAGTAGACACTTCAGATCCAGACGCTAACAATACTACGTCAGGTGTATCCGCATCTTTCTCTACTATGTAAGCTCCTTTTTCGGCTTGCAATGCCATTTCGTACGAGCTTCCCGGAAGATTAGGAATGTTTTGACGTGAAAGAATTAAAGCTGTTGGCGTCTTTGTGTTTTCCATTGCCATTTTCCACGCAACTGTTCCTTCATTAACATCTGCCGGACGGAGTACTAACATGCTGTTATCTCCATGGTGGTTTTTCAATTTTTCCAACAAGCGAATCTGCGCTTCCTGTTCAATTGGCTGGTGAGTTGGACCGTCTTCTCCTACACGGAATGCATCGTGTGTCCAGATATATTTTACTGGTAATTGCATTAAGGCCGCCATACGTGTAGCTGGCTTCATGTAATCAGAGAACACAAAGAAAGTACCACAAGCAGGAATAACACCGCCATGTAATGCCATACCATTGGCAATGGCTCCCATGGTTAACTCAGCCACACCAATCTGTAAGAAGGCACCAGAGAAATCACCCTTTTTAAATTCAGTTGTTTTCTTTAAGAAACCATCTGTTTTATCAGAGTTGGCTAAGTCAGCCGACATTACAATCATATTTTCAACCTGCTCGGCTAATACACCTAACACAGTAGCAGATGCGGCGCGTGTTGCAGCTCCTGCTTTTTGCTCAATGGCAGCATAATCAACATCTGTTTCACCAGAGATAAACTTCTCAAATTTAGCTGCTAATTCAGGATTTGTTTTCGCCCATTCAGCTTGCTCATTTTTTTTGTCAGCTACATAGGCTGCTTTTCTCGCATTAACTTCAGTATATAATTCAGCTACTTCAGCGAAAATCTGAAATGGATTTTCTGCATCGGCACCCAGGTTTTTCATTGTTTCAGCAAAAGATGCACCGGCTGCGCTCAATGGCTGTCCGTGTGTAGATACTTTCTTTTCAAAAGATTCGCCACTTTCGGTTACAGCACCTTTACCCATAATGGTTTTACCAATAATTAAGAAAGGTTTCTCTGTTTCTGCATTGGCAGCATCAAGTGCTTTGCGAATCTGATCCTGGTCGTTACCATCGATAGTTATGGTGGCCCAACCCCAGGCTTCGTATTTTTTTGCTGTATCCTCAATGGTTACAACATCTGTAACAGTGGATAACTGAATATCATTTGAATCATAGAACATGACAAGGTTGCTCAAACCCAAATGACCGGCGAGACGTCCTGCTCCCTGTGATATTTCCTCCTGAATACCACCATCAGAAATAAAAGTATAAGTTTTGTGGCTCATCCACTCACCAAAGCGAGCAACTAAAAAACGTTCAGCAATTGCTGCTCCCACAGCCATTGTATGACCTTGTCCAAGGGGACCTGAGGTGTTTTCAACACCTCTTTCAAAATCAACTTCCGGGTGACCTGGTGTAGGGCTATCCCACTGGCGGAAGTTAGCTAAATCTTCAAGGCTGTATGTTCCTGTTAATGCCAGTCCGGAATATAACATGGGTGACATGTGGCCAGGATCAAGGAAAAAACGGTCGCGGTTAAACCAGGTACGGTCTGCAGGGTCATAGTTCAAGTACTCCGATAACAATACGTGCATAAAATCTGCTCCACCCATTGCACCGCCTGGGTGTCCTGATTTTGCTTTTTCAACCATTGCGGCTGATAAAATCCGAATGTTGTCGGCTGCTAACTTTGAAATGTTCTTGTCCATTACGTTTTTAAAATTTTTAATATTTCATACAGTCTATCCTGTATGGAACTTGCTCCGAAGCCCGGTTATTGCGAGCTCCGAAACAGGTTTCTATTGTTGTTAATTTACTTGGTAAATACACAACAGTAGAACAGTCTTCAAACTGGGCGCAAAAATACACTTTTTTCTAAAGTGGCTAAATTTAATTTGACATGACTTTTATTGTTTTTCGCTGATTTGCTATTCTTTAAGCTGGATATGGCAGATGTGAGTTATTTATTGTTGCTTGAAGTTGTAATAGATAGTCTGATGACATTTCCGGGTTAAATACAATTGAACTACTCCAGTTCTGTCAGTATGGTCCAAGGAACCCTCTCCTGCAAAAATGGTTTGTGAATCGCTATTTCAGAAGCATCTTGCTCTGATTTTGATTTCGTTTTGTACGGTCGAAGCTGTCCGTTCCTATCAAAATGATTTGTGAATTGTCGTTTCAGAAGCCTCTTGCTCTGATTACGATTTCGTTTTGCATGGTCAAGGGAGTCCGTTCCTATCAAAATGATTTGTGAATCGTCGTTTCAGAAGTCCTTTGCTCTTATCTCAATTCCGTTTTGTATGGTCAAAGGAGCTTGTACCTACCAAAATGATTTATGAATTGCCGTTTCAGAAGCCCTTTGCTCCGATTTCGATTCCGTTTTGCATGGTCAAGGGAGTCCGTTCCTGTCAAAACGATTTGTGAATCGTCATTTCAGAAGCCGCTTACTCTGATTTTAATTCCGTTTTGCAAGGTCAAGGGAGTCTGTTCCTGCCAAAACGATTTGTGAATCGTCGTTTCAGAAGTCCTTTGCTCTGATTTCGATTCCGTTTTGCATGGTCAAGGGAGTCCGTTCCCATCAAAACGGTTTGTGAATCGTCATTTCAGAAGTCCTTTGCTATGATTCCGATTCCGTTTTGCACGGTCAAGGGAGTTCGTTCCTATCAAAACGGTTTGTGAATCGTTATTTCAAAAGCCTTTTGCTCTGATCTAGATTTCGTTTTGTATGTTCGAAGTAGCCAGTTCCTATCAAAATGATGAAGCCTCAACGGCTTGTGTTGGAGGAAGAGAATCTTAAATGCGATTGCCCTGTTTTGAATTACAATTGATATAACATGTAATTTGTTATTTTTGAAGCTTACAATGTTGATGAGATATGTTGAAAATTGTTGCAGATAATAAAATCCCTTTTCTGAAAGGTGCTTTGGAGAATTTTGCCGAGGTTCAATATTTACCCGGGGCAGATATTGATAATGATGTATTGAAGGATGCGGATGCTTTAATCACCCGTACCCGCACTAAGTGCAATGAATCGACTTTAAGAGGTAGTAAAATTAAGCTAATCACTTCAGCTACAATTGGTTTTGATCATATTGATACCAAATGGTGTGAAGAAAACAATATTAAATGGACAAATGCTCCTGGTTGCAACTCAGAATCTGTTAAGCAATATGTTGGAGCTGTTTTGGCCTTGTTGGTAAAAGAAAAAGGATGGCAATTGAAGGGACGATCTATTGCTGTTGTTGGAGTAGGTAATGTGGGAAGTAAGGTGAGTGCTATGGCCAAAGCATTGGGAATGATTGTTTATGAGATCGACCCTCCACGAGCCAGGGCTGAGCGAGAACAAGGTTTTTACCGATTGGATGAGGTAGTCGATAAGGCAGATGTTATAACCTTTCATACACTACTCACAAGAGAAGGGGAGGATAAAACTTATCACTTATGTGATGCTGATTTATTATTGAAGATGAAATCCAATGCGATAGTGATTAACTCATCGCGTGGCGAAGTGGTTGACGGAGTAGCTTTAAAAAGCGCACTAAGTAAGCAACAGATTGGTGCAGCTGTGCTGGATGTATGGGAAAATGAACCGCAAATTGATAAAGAACTGTTGGATTTAGTATGGATAGCCACACCACATATTGCCGGCTATTCTCAGGATGGCAAAGCAAAAGGGACACAAATGAGTGTGCAAGTCATCAGCCGTTTTTTTAACCTTGGTATTGATGATTGGGAAGCAAAGGATATTCCGAAGCCTAAAGAGCCAATAATCACCATCGACGGTGAAGGATTAAGTAATGAGGAGATCATTGCAGAAGCAATACTGCATACTTATCCATTAAAACGTGATGATACTGATTTGCGGAACAATTTATCGAAATTCGAATATTTAAGGGGCGCTTACCCCGTAAGGAGGGAGTTTGCGGCTTTTGACTTGATGATAAAAAGAGATGTTGAAGAAGCGAAAGAAAAGTTACTGAAACTGGGTTTTAGATGTGTAACTATCAAATAGAGCAGTGAGGCGGAGGCCCCACCACTCAATAAAATTCTGAATTAAACTTTAGTCAATTGTAGGCCGTGGGTACTGACAAATTCTTTGACAGACTCTTTCAAAGTAGGACTGCCAATCTCCTGTAAGTCATAATATACACGCGTATTTGGTTTGTTAATCTTCACCACGCGGTTCAGGTCGATCGGTGTACCGATGATAACCGCATCACAAGGTACGTTATCGATTGTGGCCTGTAAATCTTTAATTTGCTCATCACCATAGCCCATAGCTGGTAACAGGGTGGCAATGTTCGGATAAATGCGATAGGTCTCGGCCAATTTACCAACGGCATAATCACGTGGGTCAACAATCTCAGCTGCTCCAAACTTTTTGGCAGCCACAATACCGGCACCAATCTTCATTTCACCGTGTGTTAATGTCGGACCATCTTCTATTACCAATACACGTTTGCCTTTAATGGCAGCAATATCATCCACTCGTATTGGTGAAGCTCCATCTACAACTGTTGCAGTAGGATTCGCCGTTTCAATGTTGCTGCGTAATTGGTTAATATCTTCCGGTGCGGCACTGTCCATCTTATTGATCACCACGATGTCAGCCATGCGTAAGTTGACTTCTCCCGGATAGTAGCTTAACTCATGATTAACCCTGTGCGGGTCAGCAACTGTAATTAATAAATCAGGCTTGTAAAATGAGAAGTCGTTATTGCCACCATCCCATAAAATGACATCACATCCATCAGGGTCATTCTCGGCTGCATCAATAATGGCCTGGTAATCAACTCCCGCGTAAATAACATTACCTCGCACCACGTGTGGTTCATATTCTTCCATCTCTTCAATGGTGCATTTGTGATAAGCCAGATCTTCAACCGTGGCAAAACGTTGTACTTTTTGTTTGACAAGGTCGCCATATGGCATGGGGTGACGAATGGCTACAACCTTAAGACCTTGCTCCATCAATAACTCAATTACTTTACGCGAAGTTTGACTTTTTCCACACCCCGTGCGTGTGGCACAAACGGCTATAACCGGTTTGTTGCTTTTGATTTGTGTGTCATTAGGACCTAATAGCATGAATGAAGCTCCGGCGGCATTAACGCGTGCAGATAAATTCATAACCCGGCTATAAGGAACATCGCTATAGGAGAATAAACATACATCCGCTTCTTTTTCGATAATCAGTTTTTCCAGGTCATCTTCTGCAAAGATTGGAATACCATCCGGGTAGAGCTGACCAGCCAGTTCGGCAGGATACTTGCGACCGTCAATGTCGGGTATCTGAGCGGCTGTAAAGGCAACCACCTTGTAATCCTGGTTAGTTCTGAAAAAGGTATTGAAATTGTGAAAATCTCTACCGGCTGCACCGATAATAATAGCTTTTTGCATAATCTTGTTGATTTGGTTACTAACTAAATTTTTGGTGTTTACACTCAATCACATGAGCTCTTATAAAAGTACTTTTTGCATAGCTAAAAGACTAATGTTATAAACATGTTAAGAAACAGGATGTTATACTTGAACTAATAATGATATTAGTGTATATTAGTATATTTGCCTTATGAATTTTCTGGCTCATCTATACTTATCAGGTGATAATCCCTTTATACAAATCGGTAATTTTATTGGCGACCATGTAAAGGGGCGCGACTATGAGAAGTATGCCCCGCAAATTCGTCAGGGTATATTGCTACATCGAAAAATTGATCATTTTACCGACAGACATCCATTGGTGAAACAAAGTGCAGCTCGGTTAAATGAGCGTTATGGCAGGTATTCAGGAATTGTTATTGATGTGTTCTATGATCACTTTCTAGGTATTAATTGGAGTTTATATTCATCTGTTCCCTTAGATAAATATGTAAGTAAAGTACATAAGGTGTTATTAACTAATTATTTTAAGTTACCAGCTAATGTTAAGCGCTTTTTACCGTTTATGGTAAAAAGCAGACGGTTGGAGACCTACGCAACCAAAGATGGTATTGAAAGGAGTCTGCAAATTATGTCGAACTATTCCTCTTTACCTGATAAATCGCGTTGGGCCATGGAACAAATGGATAAATACTATGCCGAGTTTGACCATGAGTTTAATACCTTTTTTAAGGAGGTAGAACTAATGGCAGAAGAAGAGTTGAATGGAATGGATCTTAAAATATGAGAGTTTACAGTTGCAGGGATGAGTTTTGAATTCATCGCTTTTAACATACACTTTCTAAGCTAAATCTATTACCAATCTTCTATCCTAGGTTATCAGGCTTTAAGCTTTTCGTGCCTTCATCATGCGATCTTTCCCGTTAATATCTTCCTATTTTGTGCAATGCATGACCCACTATTAGATTTTCATATTTAGCAGT
>NZ_CEXQWX010000013.1:0-64657 GCF_982718395.1 Carboxylicivirga sp. | reverse complement strand
AATTGATACGAATTTGTATAAGTTCTTTCTTGATTTCTTATCCAGGTATTCAAAGTTGAGGATGGTTTCATATACCTCATCTTCAACTGCTAAAAATTCTTCGATCAGTGTATAATAATTATCATCATAATCGCGACACCTGCCCACATAGTCACGCTCACTAACACGCTCAGCTCTTGACCACTCAGCCGGAATCGCATAGGATGCATTAACAAAACCTGCATGATCAAAATCGTATGGAATGGCAGTCACTTCTTCACGACGATGACCAAACCGCTTGATAAACTTTATATTATGCCCGCTCTTGATTCGCCAATCGGTATTAGCAATCATATAATTAAAGAACGCCACACGATCTGCATCCAACGCATTAATTTCTGCATCCTTAAAGTACTCTCCTTCAATTTCAATGGTTTTTGTTCTTTCGGCCATCATATACATCGGCTCAATAAAAAAGCCTTTGGCTTTCGTATGTTTATCCTTCTCTCCAATATCAAAATACTGAATATCCAACAAGCGCGTTCTTAAAGCATAAGGGCTTACTAATTCCCATAATTTATAAATCAGGTATTCTTCCAACATATACTCCTTATAAACCTTTGAATTCATACAGTGCGTAACCATCTTAACTTTAGTTAAATAGCCCTCTTCTGTAAATAAAGTGTCTGGTTTAAAATTGAGCATAACAGGTGGAAACGTGCAATTGTCTTTTCGGAAATTACCCCTTGCCCGGCAGCGTACCTTATGAGTAACTGAATCGTTTTCTGAAAAATAGATAACCACCTTACCTTGACAATACTCTTCACTCTTCTTTTTGATATGCGTACTAATATCAAAATACAGGCTCATCTTAAGAAGTTTATCTTCAGTAAAGATAGAAGGATAAATTTTCTTATCAATTTGCTGTCCATGTGATTCTATTATGGACATTACAAAAGACATGATCAATAAGTATTTTACCAACTGATTCATTTTAGATTAAAGATTTGCCCGATAATTTATAAAAAAATAACGTCAATAAAAATCAGCTTGATATTCAAAATTTTAATACGTAGTTTGAAGTATAAAATCTGATGCTTATGTACCGATATGCCATTGATAATCAAGAAGAGTTGAAAGAGGGAGTAACCAGAGTTTTAAAAGAACAGTTCGAATATATAGAGCATTTAACTGCTATACCTGACGATATTGATACCTCTGTTCATGAAATACGCAAAGCAATCAAGCGCATCAGGGCAATTTTACGGTTAGTGAGATGGGATATCGGGGAAGAACTCTATCAGGCAGAAAATATGCATTTCAGAGACCTGGCCCGTCAATTGTCACAATTACGCGATTATCATGTTATTATTACCTATCTGGCAGATAACTTTGAAGCTAAAGAATTAAAAATACCAGAAGATAAATTCATAAGTCTTGTAAACCACCTCAACATACAAAAGGAAGCAGAATTAAAACGAATCATTGATAGTCAAACTTTAGAATCAATTAGAGAGCAAATGCAGGTCTCTATTAATGAGATTAGTAAATATCCGTTTGATTATCTGGGGCCTCACACTATTCGTCAAGGTGTTTCAAATGCATATGCCCAATGTCTTAAAAAAATTTCTGATGCCCAGCTAAAGTTAGATGACAATCAATTGCATTTACTCCGCAAGAGAGTAAAATATCTACTCAATCAAATGATATTAATTCAAGAAGTATGGCCTGACTTTTTCAAGACTTACTCAACTTCTTTAAAACGAGCATCAGACTTGCTTGGTGACGATCATAACATATCAGAAACAATTATTCTTATTAGTCAGTTGCCTGATTCTGTCATCTCAGAAAACGATCGCAATAACCTGATTGATTCGTTCAACAGTGAACGTGATCATTTGCACCGTGAAATATGGCCACTGCTGGGTAAACTATTTACGGAAGATACTCAGTCATTTGTAAAGCGCATTACGTCATATTGGCTTATCAGTCGAGAGTGAGATAATTTAAACAGTGTCCTTAATCTTTTTGCCTATTTGAGCTATCGTGCATCCGGTAGAACATTTCTCACATAAACATGTTTCTTTAAGAAAATTGAATCATGTACAACGGATTAATTCATGCCCATAGCGGTCTTAGATATATTGTTCTGCTAACCTTGTTAATAGTGATTGTTCAAAGCCTGGTAGGCTGGACGAAAAAAAATAAATATGCAGGCAGTCATCATGTTATGGTGAAAACAAATGCTGCATTGTTTCTTGCACAATTTATGATCGGCCTTGGCCTATTCACAATTAGCCCTAAGGTACTTTTCAGCACTGAGATGTTAAAGAGTACGTTATTACGATTTTTCACGCTTGAACACCCTTTATTGATGCTAATTGCCACATTAATTGTAATTCACATTGCAGCTAAATGCAAAGCTTACAGCAATTACATGACTCACAAACGACTGTTCTGGCTTAATCTTGTTGCGCTAATATTGGTGATTGTTTCTATTCCGTGGCCTTTTAGAGAACAATTGGGAGCCAACTGGTTCTAGGTTCTTATTATATGGTGTTTTGTTGCATAGGTAATAACCTGAGTTCGACGTAAAATTTTGAACTCAGAACACTTACAAATAGTGAGCTTAGAGTTTAATTGCAGTTTGTAAGTGGAAACTATCAAGCTTTGAATAAAAAACTGATCTACTGCGTCAAATTTTATCGCAATAGTTTACTATTACTCTAAAATTATTTCTTGTATATCAGCTCTTTATTTCAATCTGAGTTTTAAAATTTTATTCGAACTCAGGTTAAAAGTCTTATCTTCACAGCAAAATAAACTACAACTACTAACCTATGATGTTTCTTGAAGCTAAGCAAGTGGTTAAAAAATACGCTAACCATCTTGCCCTTAACGATGTCAATCTACAAGTTCCAGAAAACACTATTTATGGACTTTTGGGTCCTAATGGAGCAGGTAAAACAACCCTGATTCGTATTATTAACCAGATCACCGGTCCCGATTCAGGCGAAATTATATTTAACGGCCGCACTCTGCGACCAGATGATGTGCATCGAATTGGCTATTTACCGGAAGAAAGAGGCTTGTACAAAAAAATGAAAGTCGGCGAACAGTCACTTTACCTGGCTCGCATGAAAGGTATGAGCCGGGCGGATGCTCTTAAAAAATTAAAGTTCTGGTTTGAAAAGTTCGAAATTCAACCTTGGTGGGACAAAAAAGTAGAAGAGTTATCCAAAGGAATGCAGCAAAAAATACAGTTTGTAGTAACTGTTTTACATGAACCAAAACTTCTCATTTTTGACGAACCATTTAGTGGATTTGACCCTATTAATGCCAACCTGCTTAAACAGGAAATCCTTAAGCTGAAAGAGAATGGTGCTAGCATTTTATTCTCGACGCACAACATGGGATCTGTTGAAGAACTTTGCGATCACATCACCCTGATAAATAAATCAAAAACCATTTTAAACGGGCAAATTGATGAAATAAGGCAAAGTTATAAGGACAATATTATTAAACTTGATTTTACGGGTGACAATACTTTACTCAAAGAAAAGTTAACTGATCATTTCTCGGTTGAAAGTATCGAACAAGTAAATGGACACTCTTCTGCTTATATCAAAATGCTCAATGAAGCAACCATTAATCAATTGGTTAGCTCTATTCTTAATGATATTCAAATTCATGGATTACATGAAGTATTACCAACCATGAATGACATCTTTATTAAAGTCGTTGAACAAAGTAACCTTTCCAAAACCTATAAATAAAGTCTCATGAATAAAATATCGTTAATCATACAACGTGAGTATACAACACGTGTAAAAAAGAAAAGCTTTATTATCATGACCATTATTGGCCCAATATTATTTGCTGCCATGATGGTGTTACCCGGATGGTTTGCCTCAATGGAGGATACCGATGAAAAGAGTATTGCAATTGTTGATCAAACGGATAAGTACGTTAACCAAATCAAAAGCACTGAGTATTTAAAATTCAGTTGGTTAAATAAAAAGGAAGCTGAAAATATTTCTGATGAATATCAGGACAAAGGGTATATCGCCTATTTGGTAATTGAAGATGACTTGCTTAAACACCCGGATGCTGTTAAAATATACTCCGATAAGCAAATTACCATCGATGTGAAAGAACACATCTCTCGAAGTCTGGAAAATCATCTGGAAGATGAAAAACTAGCCAGTTACAAAATCGATGGGCTCGATGCTATTATAAAAGACATCAACGCAGTAAGAGTGAATGTTAAAACCATCAAATTGGGTGAAGATGGTTCTGAGAAAGAAAGCTCAACAGAACTGATTATGATTGCAGCAATTGTTTTTGCTATGATGATATATATGTTCGTATTAGTATATGGTATGCAGGTAATGCGCGGTGTTATGGAAGAGAAGGTAAGTCGCATTGTTGAAGTGATCGTATCATCAGTTAAACCTTTTCAGCTAATGATGGGAAAAATCATTGGCATTGCATTAGTAGCATTAACACAATTCTTGCTTTGGGTGATTCTTACAGTCTCAATTGTTGGAGTTCTGCTAGCCATTTTTACCGGTGATGCATCTACAGTTAACGATAGTAGTGTTGAGTTGGTTGAAGCTATGGGTTCATCTCAGATTGATAATGGTGAAATGTCTGAGTTTGCAAAAGGTTTTAATAATATAGTTGATAAACTTCTTTCTCTCGACTTAATTAGCAGCCTGATACTTTTTGTCCTATACTTCTTAGGTGGCTATTTGTTATATGCCAGCCTTTTTGCTGCTTTAGGCGCTGCTCTGGATAATGAAGCTGACAGTCAGCAATTTGTTATGCCTGTAATGATGCCACTTATTTTATCCATATATGTGGCAATGGCTGCCTTCAGAAATCCAACCGGTGATTTGGCATTTTGGTTCTCAATGATCCCATTTACTTCACCTGTAGTGATGATGGCTCGAATTCCTTTTCAACCACCAGTATGGCAAATCGCATTGTCAATGACAATACTTATTAGTACATTTATTTTCACCACATGGTTTGCAGGTCGGGTATACAGAACTGGTATTTTAATGTACGGTAAAAAGGTATCTTATAAGGAACTATGGAAATGGTTCAGATATTCGGGGAAATAATCTGATCCCGGCAACAAAACTAAAACGAGGCTGTTTCATAAATTTGATACAGCCTCGTTTTAGTTGTACAATCGATTTTGTGTACTTTAGCCCATTAAAATTGAAGAATGAGAATAGCCATTATAGATCTGGGAACAAACACCTTTAACCTGCTAATTGCAGAACAGACAAGTGAAAGTAGCTACAAGATATTGCTGGAAAATAAATATCCGGCAAAGCTGGGCAAAGGAGGTATCAATGATAAAAGAATACTTCCTGAAGCTATGAACAGAGGTCTCAATGCATTAAAAACCCACCTTAAAACCATGGAACCTTACAATGTTGATAAGGTAACTTGCATGGCAACAGCAGCTATCCGTAGTGCAACAAACGGTCAGGAGTTTGTTGATCGTGTAAAAAATGAACTCGGGTTAGAGATCAATGTAATTGACGGACAAAAGGAAGCTGAACTAATATTCGATGGGATCAAACAAGTATTTCCAATTAACAATGAGAGGGCTATGATACTTGATATTGGTGGAGGCTCCAACGAGTTTATCATTGCCAACAAAGATGGTGTTCTTTGGAAACATAGTTTTGACTTAGGTATTGCCCGCTTATTGGATCGGTTTCAACCATCTGATCCCATTACAGAAAATGAAATTAAGGAAGCAGAAAACTACATCCGGTCTGAGTTGAAATTACTATATGATGCACTTGCCAAGTACCCAACCAATGTACTTATTGGCTCTTCCGGTTCGTTTGATACCATTGCCAACATGATCGCAGCCGAGCATCACCCGCATCTTGATATGAAAAAAGTAATGACTTATCAGATTCCACTTGATTACGCAAAAGAGATGCATGAACGGTTCCTGAGGTCAACCAGTGAAGAGCGCAAGGGGATGAAGCGAATGGATTTGCACCGTGTTGAGATGATTGTATTGGCAAGTATTTTTATTAACTTCATCGTTAAAGAATTCAACATTAGAGAAATATGGCAATGTGCATTCGCCCTCAAAGAAGGCACCATTTTTCAAATTATAAATAAGCAACTGTAACTCAAATAGTATGGCAAAAATATTAGTTATTGACGATCAACGCAGTATCAGAAACACCCTGAAGGATATACTTGAATACGAAAATCATACAGTAAATTTAGCTGAAGATGGAGAACAAGGGTTGGAACAATTTAAAGCCAATAAATACGATGTAGTATTATGCGATATTAAAATGCCAAATATGGATGGTATGGAAGTATTGGATAAATTACATGAGTTGAATCCTGACGCTCCTGTTATTATGATATCAGGCCATGGAAATATTGATACTGCAGTTGATGCCATAAAAAAAGGTGCATACGATTTCATTGAGAAACCACTAGATCTGAATCGAATGCTTGTTACCATTCGCAATGCAATTGAAAAGAAAGATCTGGTTACAGAAACAAAAGTATTAAAGCGTAAAGTCAGCAAGACTTACGATATGATTGGCGAATCAGAACCAATTGCACGTGTAAAAAACATGATTGACAAGGTTGCACCAACTGATGCCCGCGTACTGATTACAGGTGAAAACGGCACAGGGAAAGAACTGGTTGCCCGTTGGTTACATGAAAAAAGCAATCGAGTGGGTCAGCCATTTATTGAGGTAAACTGCGCAGCCATCCCTTCCGAGTTAATCGAAAGTGAATTATTTGGCCACGAAAAAGGAGCCTTTACTTCAGCTCACAAACAGCGAAAAGGTAAATTTGAACAGGCTAATGGTGGCACCATCTTTCTGGATGAAATTGGCGATATGAGTCTGCCAGCACAGGCAAAAGTTTTGAGAGCTCTGCAAGAAAACATCGTTAGCCGTGTTGGTAGTGATAAAGACATTAAAGTTGATGTAAGAGTGCTGGCGGCAACCAATAAGAACCTGAAAGATGAAATAGCTAATAGTAACTTTCGTGAAGATTTATACCATCGTTTAAGCGTAATTTTGATACATGTTCCGGCTTTAAATGATCGCAAAGATGATATTCCTTTGTTAACAGATCATTTCAAAGATATCATTTGTGATGAACTCGGGATGCCTCAAAAAACTTTCAATGACGATGCGATTGATGAATTGAAGGATATAAACTGGACTGGTAATATTCGCGAATTCCGTAATGTTATTGAGCGCTTGATAATTCTTGGACAAGACACAATTACAAAAGATGATGTGCAAGCCTATGCTCGCCCAATGAATTAATCGTTATGAGAATTGAATCAGATTTCTTAGGCGAAGTTAGCATACCGAATGATGCTTTATATGGCATTCATTCTCTTCGGGCTGTTGAAAACTTCCCTGATAAAACCCCTTTCTTTAAAGAATGGTATATGGCAGTTGGTGTTGTTAAACTAGCTTGCTATCAAACCTATCTTAAATTTAAGGAGGCAGCTGATACCAAATTTGATATCAATTCTCTCCCCATCTCATTTATGGATGATAAGGTAATCGATGCCTTAATCAAAAGTGCACAAGAGGTTAGTTCAGGAGATTATTTTGATCATTTTCTAGTACCAGCCGTTCAGGGAGGTGCAGGTACATCAATAAACATGAATGTCAATGAGATAATATCCAACGCGGCGTTAAAACACCTCAATCATTCACCTGGTAACTATCATGTAATTGATCCTTTTGAACAAGCCAATATATTTCAATCCACCAATGATGTCATTCCCACAGCGCTGACGGTGGCTGCCATGCAATTATTAAATGATCTGGAAGCTGGCATCAACAATTTACGTCAGGAAGTTGAAAGGCAAGAAAGTAAATTTCGAAATGTATTAAGGCAAGGTTATACGCAGATGCAGGCTGCAGTACCAAGTACCTATGATAAACTTTTCAGCACATACAATAATGCGCTTTCGCGTGATTGGTGGCGAGTTTCAAAATGCTTTGAGCGAATCAAAGAAGTGAATATGGGCGGTGGAGCTATTGGTACCGGTATTAGCATCCCTCGCTTTTTTATTATGCAGGTTGTAACTGAACTGCAACATCTAACCGGCCTTCCTATTACGCGTAGTGAGAATTTATCTGATGCCACCTCGAATCTTGATCGATTTGTCGAAGTTAGCGCAACTTTAAAAGCGCATGCTGTTAACCTTGAAAAAATGGTTAATGACTTAAGATTATTAAGTTCAGACCTTTTCAATAACAAGGAAATTACCATTCCACAGCGACAGGTTGGAAGTTCAATAATGCCAGGTAAAGTAAACCCTGTCATTCCGGAATTTGTAATAAGTGCCATTCAAAAAATATATGCCAACGATCAACAAATAACAGCACTAAGTGGGCTGGGATGCCTTGAGCTAAATGCCTATCTGCCTTCCATTGGACATGCCTTACTGGATTCTCTGAAACTATTGATTGCGTGTAATAAATCCATCAGGCAAAATCTTATTAAACATCTTATTATCAAGACTGATAATTGCAAAACAAATCCGGTTTATAATAATCCATCGGTTACAACAGCCTTAACTCCATATATTGGTTATCATAATGCGAGTAAAATAGCTCAATATATGAAACAAGAAGGTTTTAATATTTTTGATGCAAACAAAAAGCTTAAGCTGATTGATAACGAGAAGCTTGAAAATTTAATGAAACCGGAATCTCTCATACGTCAGGGATATAGTCTCAACGACCTTAAATAAGGTGCAATAAGTCAAAAAAAACGTCTAATTGTATCAACTTCTAAAGTTCTTTCATATATTTAAGCTGATATTGCTTAATATTAATCAGTTAAGAACCTAACACTAATCGTGAATCTCGACACTACAAAGAGCAAGAATATCTCTTTTGATAATAACTCAACAATGAACCCTCCATTTTATTTTGCATACGATTTAGTTGCGGTTGGGGAAGTTGAAGGCTGCATTTGTGCAAATGATCAAAAGGTTGATTTTCACTTGTCCAACAATAGCAACCCTTTACATGATCTATTAAAGGGGATGATTAACCTGATATTTGAACCGTCACACATTTGGGGTGAGGACAATATAAGTTGGGTAGATTGGTACGAGGAATCTGGTAGTTTAAAATGGGTTTTATCTACTGATGACGGACATACAGCATTACTTAAAATCATTCGATACAAAGATTTTTTTGATGAATCTTCTGGTCAGGTGGTTTTAGAAACAACAATTGGAATGCTTGATTTATATTACGCGATTATTCACAGACTTGATATATTCATTAAAAAAGAAGGTCTTCTCAACTACGAACAAAAGTGGCAGAAAGACGAATTCCCTTTTACTTACTTCTTATTATTAAAGAAATATCTAATTGAAAAAGGACATTGGATTCCAACTAAAGAGCAACTCAACACTCTTAGTGATGAAATTGATTTTCTTTTAACGTAAGTAATTCTCGTCAATTGTCTACAAATCAGTAACTTGGCATTTTATTGCCATTTTCACTACATTGAATACCATAACCAACAGGTTAGTTAGTTATGAAAAAAGCTGCTTCGTATGAAGAACTACTTAATCGGGTAAAAGAGTTAGAAGATATTCTTGTCAGGAATGCTTCCAAAAGCTATAATCAGGAAATCAGAGATAGTGAAGAGCGTTTCCGCGCCTTATCAGAGGCCACTAATGAAGGTATATTTATTTCAAAAAATGGAGTATGCATTGAAGCCAACAAAAGTGGATGCGAACTATTTGGTTTTAAAAGAGAAGAAGCTATTGGTATATTAGCTACCTCAGTTTTTGACGATGAGTCAAAAGAATTGGTTAAGAAAAATATCAGTGAAGAATATGAAGGTCGATACGAAGCTATTGCTCGCAGAAAAGATGGGAGCACGTTTATAGCCGAAATTCAAGGAAAAAATTACATTTACAGAGGTGAAAATGTGAGAATAACTTCAATAAGAGATATTACAGAATACAAAAAAGCACAACAAGCACTAGTTGAAAGTGAAGAAAAATATCGAGAGGTAGTCGAGAATGCAGGTGATGGTATACTCTTGGGAAATCTTAAAGGAGAAATCATTGAAGTTAACCGAACCTTTTTAAGTATGACAGGGTATCGTCGTAACGACTTACTTAATAAACATATCAAGATACTCTTTTCTCAAGATACAATTAAAAACAAACCACTTCGTTTTGACCTTTTAGATAAAGGGCAATCGGTTCTTATTGAAAGGGATTTATTAGGGAAGGATGGAACATTGATTCCCATTGAAATGAACTCGAAACGTCCACACAGCGATTATTATTTGGCGATAATAAGAGACTTACGAGAACGAAAAAAAGCAGAAGAAAACCTAAAGCAAAAAAATGAAGAATTGAGATTTGCCAAAGAGAAAGCTGAAGAAAGTGATCGTTTAAAGTCAGCTTTTTTGGCCAATATGAGTCATGAGATCAGAACACCTATGAACGGCATTATCGGATTTGCTGAACTACTTAAATATGAATTTCTAAATAATTGTATACATAGTAATTACCTGGATGTTATTATTAGTAGTGGCAACCAGTTACTAAACATCATCAACGATGTTCTTGAGATATCACGCATTGAAACAGGCCAAGTCAAGATAAATTACCAAAAGTTCAATCTTCACAAAATTGTAAAAGAACTCGAAGTGTTTTTTACTCCGGCAGCCAATCGTCAGCATTCAATACTTGTCACTTTAGTTCCTGATACTAATGACTTTATTATTGAAGCCGATGAGGCGAAAGTGAAACAAATACTTACCAACTTGATTAACAACGCCATTAAGTTCACTCAAAATGGAACAATAACGGTAACAGCCTCAAGAAGCCAGAGCCATGTTTCTGTATCGGTTAAAGATAACGGCATTGGTATTCCGATTGAGTATCAGGATAAAATATTCGGACGCTTTTTACAAGTTGAAAATAAGCATAGCTTTCATAGTGGCACAGGCTTAGGGTTGCCTATTTGCAAAAAATATATTGAACTAATGAATGGTCAAATAAGTGTTGAATCCACAGAAGGAGAGGGTTCTAAATTCACAATTACAATTCCTCTTGTATCCAAGAAGCAGAGCTCGATCTAAACTTTAGAGCCAGGTAAATCAAAACCTGATTAAACAACAATTAGTACTTAGCAACCTGCTGATTAAGGGATATACTGTCATAAACCAACTCGGTCAACGCTTCATAGGACTCACCGCTTGGATACACAGGTTTCAGAAATTCAACACTAACCTTTTTGAATGGACGCGGAAATTTAGAACCACGAGGCAATGCGTTAACTGCTCCTTTTATAGAAACAGGCACTATAGGAACATTTAACTCCCGACTCAGGATGGCAAATGTTTTCTTAAATTCACCAAGTGTTCCATCTAAAGAACGGGTTCCTTCAGGGAAAATGAT
Source organism: Carboxylicivirga sp. (assembly GCF_982718395.1). Taxonomy (NCBI): domain Bacteria; kingdom Pseudomonadati; phylum Bacteroidota; class Bacteroidia; order Marinilabiliales; family Marinilabiliaceae; genus Carboxylicivirga; species Carboxylicivirga sp. Next base: position 53,202 of record NZ_CEXQWX010000013.1, on the reverse strand, counting down.
CAGTTTCTTTTTCTTCTTTAATGCTTCACCCATCTTTTGAATTGATTCTTTCAAATCTTTATTCAAATCCATAATAATAATATGATGACGGTTAGCAAAGTATTTAAGAAAACGTGATTTTACATGCTTCTCCTTCGCATAAAAGTAGGTATTTCGAGCGTATTTATTTTTAAGCCAAGACGCAACAAATAACCCGTCGAAATAACTTTGGTGATTTGGAGCAATAATACATGGTCCTTCAGGAATGTTGACCGCTCCCTTTCCTCTGAAACGAAAATACAAATAGAAGAAATACTTGGATAATTTCAAGAATATTGTTCCTGTCAACCACGTTTTTGGTAGTTGCAGATTGACCTTTTCCTTGAGAATTTTTGACCAATTGATTTTTTCAACAGTCATTTTTGTTCGCTTATCAGCAATAAACTCACTTAGCTCGAATACTGATGCATAACTTACCAATTGATCCACCTCCATTTCAATACCAAATGTTGATTGAATAAACACTAATAAACCAACCTTATCAAGTGAATCCATCGCTAAATCATATTCGATGTGATCACTTGGCCGGACATTGCAATTTTTCTCACTAGCAATGAAGTCGGCAACTATATTATATTCTTCAAGTTTTACCTCCTCAACTTGTTCTTCAATTTCAGGCTTACTTTCAGCTAATTCGGTTAATTTGAAACGCTGCAACTTACCAAGACGGGTTCTTGGTAGTTCAGTATCTGTCACAGAAAAGTCCATTATCTTTTTATATGGTGAAACAGACTGGTTATACACATCAACCACTTCCCATCGTAATTTGTCTAAAACCTGCTCAGATGACAAACCTACCATTTCAGCTCTGTTAGGCACAATAACAGCCTTAATCTGATCTAAATCGGCATAAACTCCAATCTCTGCAACGCACGCTGCCCGATTCTCAATTTTCGCCTCTATTTCAGCAGGATTTATGTTTTTACCATTCGACAATACGATAATCTCTTTCTTTCGTCCGGTAATATACAAGTAGCCATCACTATCAATACGACCAAGATCGCCTGTATATAACCAGCCATCCTTCAAAACTTCGGCTGTTTCTTCCGGCCTGTTAAAGTAGCCTTGCATAACATTGGGGCCTTTTACCAATATTTCCCCGTCCCGAATCTCAATATCTGCCTGTGGCAAAGCTTCTCCCGGACTTCCAATCCTTACCCGACCAGGGCGCGTAAAAGTAATCATTGGAGCCGCTTCTGTCATTCCAAATCCCTCGAGTACCTCAAAACCCAACGTTTTAAAATCACCTCCAACTTCAGGATCTAAAGCAGCACCTCCACACACCATATATTTAACAGCTCCACCGAACTTCTGGTGAGCTGACTTAAATATAGTTTTTGAAAATGACTTTGAGTTTATCTTCTGTGCTATCTTAAATAAAGTTCTGGCAATAGCACTGCTATCAATTTTTGTACGTATTCCTTTACGAATGGCTGAATACAAGCGAGGAACACCAATAATAATACTCACCTTATTATTCTGTAGTGTCTTAATAATATCCTCTGAGGCCATTGATGGAGATATTGCAATTGTACCTCCAACAAATAATGGAGCAATCATGGTTCCCATCAATGGAAAAATATGATGCATTGGCAGAAGCATCATCACCACATCGCTATCAGTGTAGATATTTATTTGATTTGATACGGCATCAACATTGGCAAGCAAATTCTTATAAGAAAGCATTACTCCTTTGGGACTTCCCGTTGTACCAGAAGTATAAATTATTACGGCCGTCTTTTCATTATCTGTGTTAATCTCGCCTAATACCTTGGTCTGATCTAATGAAAATTGATTACACTCTTCAATTATAAAAATCTTGGTAGAGATACCAGCTTTCTCAACAGCACTTTCCAACAAATCTTTCTTTTCCCTCGAAGTAAAAACAACCTCAGGAAAACAATCTTTTAATATGTAAGCAACTTCATCTAATGAAGACATAAAGTCGATCGGAACTATAGTGGCATTATTATACCATCCAGCATAAAAGGAGTAAATCCATCCTATCTGATTTTCAGAAAATATTGCCAGACGATTGATCGTCAATCCGTCTAACAACTCGGAATAGGCTGAGATATGCAGTTTTAATTGATTGTAGCTAATTTCTTCTTCTCCGCAAACAATGGCTTTTTTTTCCCCGGCATTATATATCATATTCTACTCCTTTTGCTTCGTTACAGATTGACAAACCTACGATTTTTTTAATACTTATGTGCGGTTAACCATTATACATTGATCATCCCGTACTTCTAAATTTAAATCACAAATAATCAGACATATCATGATTCTCAACTTTAAGAAACGGTTTCACAGCCCGATCATATATTCCTTGCACGTAAGCAATTGCCATGCCGTAGTTAGTTATTGCTACCTGACTCACCTTAGCTGGACCCAATCTATTAAAAAGTTGCTTCCGTGTAATCATGCAACCTCCGCACTGAATTAATAAAGTGTAGTCATCAATTGGCCTGTTTATCTTGTCTAAACCTGCAATTACATCATACTCCAACTTTTTACCCGTATAAGCTGAAATCCATCTTGGTATTTTAACCCGTCCTATGTCATCACAAGCTACATGGTGCGAACATGACTCCAATAACAGAACCCTATCACCATCATTTAGGTCATCAATTTTTGAGGTCCCTTTTATGTAGTTATCAAAGTCCCCTTTAAAATGGGCCAAAAGGATACTAAAACTTGTTAAAGGAATATCTTTGGGGATTGATGCATCAGCTTTCAGGAATATCTGACTATCAGTAATTGCCAATGCAGGTTTAATTTTCGTTTTCTTCAAGAAAGCATCTACTTCTCTCTCTTTTAAAACAATACAGATGGCATCGTTATCCAATATATCGCGAATAGCCTGAACCTGTGGTAATATCAACCGGCCTTCAGGTGCCTCAATGTCAATTGGAGTAATTAGCAATACAATATCACCATATTTTACCAAATCGCCTACTAATGATGGTGTTGTATAAGCAGACTCAGGTATTGTTTTCTTGATACTATTGATAATAGGTTCGATACTACCATTAATTGAATTGTATGGTAAAATAGCACTGCCCCCGGAATCAATTCCATGTTGGATGGTAGAGTCCAGAAGCGATGACAAATCCGTCTTATTATGAATGATAATAAAAGGTGTATCCTTTGACTTAAATGCTTTTACTAGCCTATCTTCAAACTCGCCCCATTGATTATCTACAATAACTAATATTGCCAAATCAACGAGGTTAATCGCATTAAGTGTTTTTTTAACCCGCTTTGATCCTAACTCCCCAATATCATCTATTCCGGCGGTATCTATAAGAACTACCGGACCAAAACCTGTTATTTCGAATGATTTCTTTACCGGATCTGTTGTTGTTCCGGCAAAATCCGATACTATTGCAATATCTTGATCAGCTAACCTATTGATAATAGTACTCTTCCCATTATTTCGCCTTCCAAACAAGCCAATATGAGGTGTTCTTTCTCTACCCATGCCTATTAATTTACAAGCATGCAAATTTACAAATAAATATTTTCAATCTATTAGACACATAAACAACTACGTATCTGACAATTACATTAATAGCAGAAATAAAACACAGAAAAAATACGACTAATTGTCACCCTATTTCACTTTTTGAGTGTCTATATTACTGAATGCGAAAGCGTATTTAGCTATTGGCGTAAGTGAATAGTTTCTCATGGGTTTAGAAAGGGCTGTGGTATTTTTCTTTAAGAATTTCTTTCATAATATACTAAAGGTTTAAGCAGATACTAGGATAAACCACAGCCCATTTTTTTTAATCAATTCGTATAGTCTGATATGTTAGGATGGTTCTCCATTTTAACCCTTGAATAATTAACCACAAGAGGATATCCGTAATGGAGCTCCTCTTTTTTATTACTCAAAATATCTTAACTAACAAATCCCATCATACTTTGATTCATAAATATCCGAAAGGTAAGTGCATCAATTTGCTTAAAAGGAAGCACAGCCATTTTGTCAAATTTAAGATGGTGCTCAAAAGGCTTTATTATTTCATCTATTGCTTGAGCATATGCGGGATATAATTCTCTTAAACGACGACAAGTTTGTCTAACAATTTCAATTTTAACTTCATTTTCTTCACAGGGAGTTGCAATAGCTGCTAAGCGATTTTTGATTGTGTTGAGGGCATTAACTTTAATTTCTTTCTCCGATTCAATGTCACTCCAAATAAGGGTTGCTTTTTGTACAAGCTTATCTAAAACCATGTTTTTCATTGTATGTCTGGTTAGAGGTTTCTTTAGTAGTTAATAGCAAAAAGTTAAAAACGTAACACTTTTATAAGTAAACAAGACACAAAAAAATCTGCATCTAATTGAGCAGCTTGTATTTACGTTTATTAACTTAATATATCTATAATTTTACACCCATAAACAAAACATCATCTACTTGATCAAGGTTACCTCTCCATTTTTCGAAATTCTCTCTCACAATCGCTGACTGCTCACTTGCTGGCTTATCGTGCATTGATTCAATCAGGTTTTGAACACCTACTTTCATAAACTTCTTTCCAAGAGGTCCACCAAACTGATCAGGATACCCATCAGAGAACATGTAAACTTTGTCCCCCTTCTGACAACTATATTCAACATTGACATAAGGACTTATCTGTTCCTCATAGCTATCGCCAATACTTCTTCTGCTACCTTTATAAACCGTCAATTCATTATTAATTATTAAATATACCGGACGTTTGGCTGATGCCAGGCGAATTCGCCTTGTAGGAATATGCACTTCCAAAACGGAGATATCCATTCCATCCATACTTTCATTTCCTTCATTTTTCTGAAGCAGCTTTTTAACCTCCTGATCTAAACGTTCTAACATTACAGCCGGAGAGTTAATTTCAGGAAGCCTGAAAATATCGTTTAAGATAGTGGTTCCTATCATAGACATAAAGGCTCCTGGTACACCATGACCTGTACAATCGGCACAACAAGCAATAAAATAATCTTTAGAACGATTAAACCAATAGAAATCACCACTCACAATGTCACGAGGCAAGAAATAAACAAATGAATCAGGAAATACTTCATTCAATTCATCCATTGCGGGTAGAATAGATGACTGGATTTTTTTGGCGTAATTGATACTATCGGTTATGTCCCTGTTTTTTCGTTCAATTTCTGCTTTCTGTTCACGTAATTCGACTGTTTGCGATGCAACCTCTTTTTGTAGTTGTTGTTTTTGCCGGATAAGGCTTTTTTCGCGATATTTTATCAATGCGTATACTCCGGCAATAGCCAAGCAAACGCAACAAATAATAAACCAAATCGAATACCAGAACGGCTTTGCAATAGACACAAAGATTGTTCTTTGCAGGCTTGTTTCTTTTCCATCGGCATTAAAAGCGCGAAGTCTTATCTTATAGTCACCATGCCTCAAATAATCAACCTCTTTATAACTAATATTATCAAGGCTGTTCCACTTTGAATCCTCATCGTTACCCTCTTCCTCAATTTTAATCTGGTAAGAAACTTCTTCAGGATTTTTAAAACTAATGGCTCTAAAATCCAATCTAAGCTTATAAGTTCCTTTACCATAGGGATATTTTAGCTTGATACGATTTGTAAGAGGAATCTCTTCATCATTAATTTGAATACCTGTCACATTAAGAATAGGCGCCACAGTATTAGGCCGATCATTCTCCGGCAAATAGTTTACCACACCTTCATTAGAGGCAAACCAAACACCTCCGCTGTTGTCTTGTTTGACCTGAAAAAATTCACTCCCAAGGTCTTCATTATGACCATATGACTTTACGATATTGTCTTCGTCACGGTTTTTAATTTCAATACGGGACAACCCACCATCATGACAAATCCAGAACCTGTTTTTAATATCTCTCTGAATTCCGTAACAGAAATCCTTTTTCAATCCATGTGCACTGGTAATCTGATCTTTTACTTTACCGTCAGCATAACAAATCACACCTTCCCCTTTGGTACTAATCCACAGATTACCTTCATGATCTTCTGACATACCTGTAACATCAACAGCGGCATTGTCTTTAATTGGATGACGTTCAATCCGGTTAATAGCTGGATTAATCTTACACAAACCTCCATCTTTAGGCCCTACCCAGATATTACTTTGTGTATCGATATAAACAAAGTTGATGTTGTTATGAGATAAACCATCCTTTATCTGATAATTTTTTATCTCATTTGTTTTCAGGTCTATAATGATTAACCCACGTTGAGTCGCTAATAATAATTCATTGTTGTGTGCAACTAATCTATTTATTCTTAAGGCTAATTGATCTGTATAATAGGTCTTTGCTTTAAATTTATCAGAACCAGTCGTTTTATAATATAAGCCGCTGTTTGCCGTTCCAACCCAAAGTGTTCCATCATTAGATTTACAGAAATCTACAATTTCATCATTCGGAATTCCTCCATATTGCGCATCATAATATTGCACATCGAAACACATCGGATCAGTTTGCAGCAAACCACGATCAAGACCAATCCAAAGTTGTTCTTTATCCTTTAAAACAGATCTTGCTTTATAATGAAAACCTATTTCATCTAGATTATAAAAAACAAAATATTGATTAACCAACAAGGAAACTCCGCCACCCTTTGTTCCAAACCAGTAATTGCCCTCTCTATCGCAAAGTATATCAAGCACGTCGTTATTACTAAGCCCATTATTATTAGAATACTTAAACGAATCGTTAAACAATCCAATTACCGGATCGTAGATAATGCGAATAACTCCATTACCAACCGTGGAAACCAAAAGGTGTCCTTCAGCCTCTTCATAGACATCAGTAACCTCTTCTCTTTCAATATCAAATTTTCGGCATAGGTTATTATCAGTTACGTGTTTAATTCCTTGTTCTCCAACTCCGATTTGATAAGAGAAGAATCCCTTTCCTCGGGTTCCAATCCAATATTTATTATCCTTCTTACTTTTTTTAATGGTATTCACCCAAACATTTGGTATACCATCAATTTTTGATATTTCAACTGACTGATAATCGTTCTTAAAATTAAAAATAAACAAACCTTGCCTTGCTGTTCCAACAAGTATTTGATCAGCTGACAAAACCTTTATCGCAGTATAGTTTTTCCTTCCGAATATTTTTCGATCAAAAAAAGTGGATACGACTCCGTCTTTATCAATTCTGAATAATCCTCTTTTTTGATCAATGCCCCATATATTACCTTGCTCATCTTCAGTTACATCAGCTATCAATTGTGATGCTTCGGGAATGCTTACCTTGTAAAACTGGTTATTATCCAGATAACTAACCAATCCATTTTTATGACCGATCCACAGACGATCATTACGATCAAAATAAAGACAATTAATGTAATTATGAGCCAGGGAATCTGCTGTTGTATAGACCTCATAATCGATCCCATCATAACGAATTAATCCTTCATCTGTTGCCATCCACACATAGTCGTTCTTGTCCTGAGCAAGTGCAATAATATCGTTATCGGCCAGACCTTCAGATGTATTATAAATTTTAAAGTCGAACGATTGTGCCTTTCCAATACATGGGATTATTAGCAAAAGAAGCCAAATTAAATTGCCTTTATTCATAGGGTTGTGTTTATTTAAAGCTATATCATTCTTTAAGCACTTTGAATAAGAAAACTGTCAAATTAGTATCTGCTCTACAACTCCTCGGCTGCAGGCCTTCCTTTATATTTAGGTACCCCTCCAATTGGTACACTATATGATTTCAGAAGTTCACCATATTGGTTTTCGAAATAGATCACCACATTGTTGTTTCGGATATTACCTGAAGGATGTTTTTTCATTTGGATATCCAATGAGGTGCTATATTCATCTGGTTTTATATTATACACACTTGCTGCCCATTCATCATCTTTGGATATTTTCATCATCTGACCAGCCGTTGCAACCGATCGTACAATGATCCAGCCATCGTTATCCCAATCGAAGTTTGTTTGCTTGATCGAAACAATACTTGAATCGTTGATATATGGATAAATGTGAGACATTTCTCTTGGGTTATCATGTAGTCGGACAGTGTATTTGTAATAAAAAGCATAACCACCTTCTACCTCGTCCTCCGCATCTTCTTTAGTACTCATAAAAAGTTGATACATGTTGCCATCATCACCCGTAACACCTTCTACAATGACTTTAAATACATGTCCACCTTCCTCTGGCAGATATTCTCCCTCAGATGGGTTAATTGGTCCAAAGGTGTACCACTTTTGATCATATTCGGCATCATTCCCAAAGGTTTTTGAAGCTAACAATGTTCCTTCGTCATAATCACCATCTAAATTTAACTTTTTGGCATCCTCATTAGAACAGGAACCTTGGCCTCCATAAATACTATAAGATGTTTCAGTATTCCATTCTCCCTGAATCTCATCATTTCCATTTCCACAATCAGGGTCGTAAACTTTAATATAAATGGGTGCTGTATGATTTTTAGGAACTGTAAAGAAAATTATCTGGCAGAAATTATCATCTCCCCACGAAGTTTCAGCATTGGCACCAAAAGTAATCAGATTTGGAATATTCTCGTCAGCACCTGGTACTGGCTGAGCGTTTGTTATTGTTACAAGTAATAATAACAAAAAAGACAACTTAAGTAGTTTGGACATAGTTAATCGATTACATTAATTTCTTTATATGAGCACATTTTATGATGTGGGTCTGTTTTGCTAATTGTCCCACACTTGATGATGTGTTTTCCTTTTGTTCGAAAAATATGCTGAATTGTTTCACCTTTTTGTCTTGAACCATCAGGCAATTCCCAATAAAAACCATTAGGCTCAAAGTCTCCAAGATGTGATTTTGCTGCATCTAAAGTTTGTAATTCACCCAATTTTACTTCATTTGGACAATTAATATAGACTTGTACCTTCTTCTTAACGTCCTGATAGAAATCATTCAAAACAAACAGCTCAACATTCTCGATTGTATCCACCAAAACAGATTGCACATGATAAGTGCCTGGTTTTTTATATTGATGAATCACTGTATCTCCATCGGCCGTTTGACCATCACCAAAATGCCAAACATATTTTAATGGTCCATCTCCTTTGCCATTCATTTCATCGTAGAAACGATATTTGAAAGTATTCTCTTTTTGTTTTTTACCACGGCCAAACACTGGAAACAGATAGGTAAATTCAAATAAATCATCATCACCATCCCTGTCTGATGCGAAATAACCGCTTTGTTCATTATCCGTGATAAAGCAACTAAATTCATTTGCCGGACTATTAATTGAATTATCAACAGCTATTGGTTTAGCCCATCCATCTTCCGTCTGATAGGTATAAAACAGATCCAAACCTCCTTGTCCGCCCCAACCATCAGAAGCAAAATACAACTTACCGCTTGAGTGATAAAACGGAAATACTTCTTTCCCAGAAGAATTTACAAACATACCCAGATTAACAGCCGGCCCCCATTCGTCACCATTTCTTTGTGACATATAAATGTCCGTTTCACCATAACCATCAGGCATATCTGAAACAAAGAACAAAAATTGCCCATCAGTGGAAATAGTTGGATGCCCGGTGTTATAACTACGTCGGGAATTAAATGGAAGACTTTTAGCTCGTGAGTACTCTCCATTATTAATAGTTGCCTGAAAAACCCCGTGTAAGTTCTGGTCTTTACCCTTTAAACGCTTTTTGTCTTTATACTGGACCTCAGTAAAATATACCTCATCAAGATTATGAGAAAAAGTTATAGATGATGTATGGTATTCCGAAAAGTAATCAGGCTGATATTGTTTCACGTTTAACCATGACGAATCAGCTTCCTGCCTCACTGAAAAGAGATTATAGAAATTTTGATTATCCTGATCTGTTGGTTTATTTAACCACTTAACATTTTTATTTGAACTAAAATACAATACTGAATCCAGATATACAGGAGCTATCTCACTATGTTCTTTTTTATTGAAGGGTAACTTTTTAACACTGATCCCTTGAGCCCCCAAAAACTGAAGACCTAAAAAGAACAATAAACCGCTACAGATAATTCTTTGACACATAGGATTGGTTTAGAAAAATTTAGGATTTGGTGTTCTTACTTTATAACCAAAATCGTATTGAATGGCTATTTCGTGGGTTCCATTATTAAACGAACTAATTTCACCTGTAGTATAATCAAGGCTATAGGATAGTCGTATTTGGGGTGTCACCTGATAAGCAACCATGGCTACTAAATCATTGGTTGTTCGATAAGCCATTCCTGCCCAAACCAGATTATTATAAATTACTGTTGCATTAACATCAACTGATGAACCAAATTCAGAGTTATATCTTGCCATGATACTTGGTTGCAAATGCCATCTTTTGGATACATTAAACAAATAACCAGAGGTAATCAGGTAATTAACTTTATCAAGTGCAAAACTATAGTCTCCACCATCTACATAAGGGTCGTAATAGAAGAAATTTGGAACTGAAAACCCCACAAAAAACCGATTTGAATACCATGCTGAACCAAAGCCAACAATTGGTGCAAAATTAGATTCGTTACTCTGAAATAAATCATCCGGTTGTCCGCTAACCGGATCAAAGGTATTGACATCTGACCAATTTGCATTATAAAAGCCGCCACCACCATTGATACTAAAAGCCAGTTTCTGATTATTTGACATTTTCAGCCTGTAAGTGTATGAAAATGCAAAACCGGTTTGTTTATTTACACCATATTGCTGATTATATACCTCTAAACCTAATGCTACATTATCATTTTTTAATGCCGAATGCATACTAAATAGCATTGTGCGTGGTGCTCCTTCGATTCCAGTCCATTTCTGACGATATCCTCCATACAACGACAGTACCTCTCGATTACCGGCAAAGGCAGTATTAAGGGCATAGCGATTATGGAGGTATTGGCTCATTACAATGTCTTTCTGAGCACTAACTGGAGCCATTGAACAAACAAAAGTCAAAGCTATGATTGTTATTCGAATTATTAGTTTCATTCCCTGCTCCCTTTTATGATTAGGTAATTCTTAACCGGATCAATCTCATTACCGGTAAAAATATAATAGTAAGTTCCGTCTTTCTTTTCTCCATTCTTTTGTGTGCCATCCCAACCACCCTCTGTTGTAGTACCTGCATGGCAGAAGTTTTCTACCTCAAATACAACCTCTCCGGTAATATCAAAAATCACAAGTTTGCTATTGCTAACATTCTCAGCTCCTCCAATAATAAAAGTGTCATTCACTCCGTCATTATTCGGTGAAAATCCGGTAGTACGATAAATATCTTCGTTAGTAATATTTAAAATATCATGGGGTGCCGGACAGATATCTCCATTCGAAACCGTCCATCTAAATGAATAATTACCTGTTACCAGATCTTCTACCATCGTTACATTATTATTAGGGGTAATAATATCTGGACTTTGCGATGGTGATTCTACAACCTCCCATACTCCAATCATACCATTGGGTATGGTAACCGCCTCTAATTCCAACTCCTTAGCCAGATACAACTTTGAGATATCAGTTAAAATCTCACTTTCTGGTACTTTATTTAATTTAACTTTAACAAGGTCTTCACTAAAACACTCCTCATTATCTTTATTCGTAGCGCGCCACACTAGTTCAAACTCTTCTTTCGTTTTTTGAAGGTTTAAAGGCACTGTAAATTGAGATGTTGGAGAAGTTGGATCAGAAAGATAATCAGGAGCAGATTCAAAAAACCATTGCCCGGTAATATTATCATTTATAGATGCAGATAAAGCAACTGTATTGGAACACTCACTAATATCATCACCAGCATTGGCTATTGGCACAAAATCTACCTGAATTGCCACAGGATCATTAATATCCGTTTCACACCCATTAGTATCTATTAACCTGCTTATGTTATACGATTCATTATCTGTTAAAATGCGAGTGGTTATCTGATGTTGATCTGTTTCACTAAAAAGAGTACTTCCATCTTCATATTGTACAGTTATCGGGAATGTTCCATTTAGATCAAGATCGATGGTTGCCTGTGTGCCTGAACAAATTATCTCACTGTTACTAACGGGGCCTCCTGACGGGCTGGCTGAATAAACTGCCGGAATTGTCTTCATCACCTCAGTACGGCATTCTCCGTGGATTTCCGTAACATACACATTGTAATCGTCTTCGGCAGGAGCCGAAAAGACAGGATTCACAAGGGTCGGATCACTAAGGTATATATCATGATCAGGATTTTCCATTCGCCAGAGTACTGAACTGGAATCAAACTCTTTGGTTGTACTTAGATAAACATCCAAATCACAAGTTCTGATAGGATCATTTATAATAGGGGTTGGTATCAAATCAATTTGAATATCTGTCGATCCGTTATTGATAGTTCCCTGAACATCATCACCACCTCCGTTTGGCACAAAGTAAAAATCACTTATAATTATTTGGTCCGAATCATAAAATGGAAGTTCTTGTGACCAATCTTCCGATGCGTGATTATTTACACTTGATGTCTGGCTATTATATGTATATTTAAACGAATAAGTACCGTCTGTTGAAGATCCTTCAGATACTTTAAACTTAATTGTTACTGTAACAAGAACTGCTCCGGCACCATCCTTTTCATCTTCACAAAATTGCACTTTAGTGTATGTGACGTCAGCAACATATTGACCTCTTACCTTATCTACTCCCGTCCAAATCAGAAGCAAAATTATTCCAAGTAGATATTTCTTCATCCCCGTTAAAATTGTTATCAAACATAAATTCCCCAACATGCTCAACAACCATGTTATATACGCCTGATAATTAATATTGTTCCGTCTATTACAAACATAATTAAAAAAAGGCGAACCAAGAGTATTTTAACCATCAAGTCAGTTGCTTTAACACCAAAAATTCACCCGTTAATCAAAAATTAATAACCTAATTAGTAATATTAACCAAGCTAAAGCTATTTACTCTGCCTAATCATTTTCATACAGAAGTAATTAATCGGATAAAACCCAAATAAGTTTCGAACCTCCATATACTAATGAAGTAGCAAAGCTTCCTACCTAATTTTAAAAATTATAACAGGCAAATGTTCATTCAGAACAAGCACTTTATAATGCTTTGCTGATATATTTTTCGGTTTTTATCAAAAAAAAGACTGCTCAAGGCAGCCTTTTAAAATATCTTCTAATGAGCAACTATAATTCTTTTCTGATAGAATCAGCAATTGTATTAAACTCTTCTGTTGTCAACTTTAACTTTGGGTTTGAGAAGTTAACATCTGCTTCACTATTCATTGGTATCAAATGAACGTGCGCATGAGGCACCTCAAGCCCTAATACAGCAACTCCAACCCTTTTACAGGAAATCACCTTTTTTTGAGCGATTGCAATCTTTTTCGCAAACACATTCATATCGGCCAATAATTGATCATCTAAATCGAACAAATAATCTACTTCCTGTTTTGGTATCACTAATGTATGACCCTTCGCTAAAGGATTAATATCCAGAAAGGCGAAAAAGCGATCGTCCTCAGCAATTTTATAACAAGGTATCTCACCCTTTATTATTTTCGTGAATATGCTCGACATAAACTAATTGCTTTAAATTGATATCTCAATAATTTCGAATGTCATTAAACCGGAAGGCACTTTAATCTCTACCTGGTCACCAACCTCTTTCCCCAATAATCCTTTAGCAATTGGGGTTGAAATGGATATTTTACCTTCTTTAAGATTAGCTTCGCTTTCAGGCACTAATGTATATGTCATTGTTGCCTTATTTTTAAGGTTTTTAATTTTTACCTTATTTAATAACTGAACCTTTGATGTATCAATCCGCGACTCATCAATAATACGACTATTAGCAATGGTATCTTTCAATTTTGCGATACGCATCTCTAACAGTCCCTGTGCCTCTTTTGCTGCATCGTACTCAGCATTTTCTGACAAATCACCTTTATCACGCGCTTCAGCAATTTGTTTTGAAATAGATGGACGCTCATATGTCTCTAATTGATGAAGTTCTTCCTTAAGCTTCTTTAAGCCAGCTTCAGTTATATATTTCATTTTTATCCTCCTCTGTTTTACTAAGCTATTATATAAAAAAATAAAGAATCCCGATCTCGCAGAACTCTTTGTTACAAAGATATGAAAGTTATCAATAATTACAAATGCACAGCTCTAATACTTTAATGTAGAAAACTAAAGTACAGGCTATTACCTACTCATATGGTCGCTTCAAAATTTCAGAATATATCACAGCCTGTCTTAAATCAATTTGCTCTTTATCGAAGATGAATCCCTCCGGTTCGTCATCATAAACTTCCAAGCGTATTGGTTCTTGTTTGACTTTTTCACTTACCTTTTCATCTTGAATAACAAGCGGTTTTGGTTTTACTTCTACCTTCTGAACTACTGCTTCCTCAACCACAGGCTTCGGTTCTGCTTTAGGTTTGCCAAAAAGCTCTTTTAATTCGGTTAGCACATCATCTTCGTCCATTGGATCGTATGCCGGTCTGTGTTCTTCCTCAGGCATTGGTTGTTGTTGTCTCTTTGACTGTTTTTGCTTTTTATAAGCACTGAACACCAATGCTGCAAGCATTGCAAGTATATATAATATATTACCTATGTCATCCATAATACATCTGGTTTGAATATTTAGCCAAAATACCAAATTTAAACGAACTATAAAAAAACATTACGCAAAGGATGCTAAGTTCTATCAGATTTTAGATGTATGCATTTAAGCTAAAACAGATAACTTCGAAACAACAATAAAACAGGTATATTCGCGTTTAAAAACAAAAGGTACCACATGAATAAAATTGTTTTTTGGTTCTTTATTGTAATACTTGCCGTTGGCTGCAATAAAGACTCTGTTAATATTATCCCAAATGTGCGATTTATTGCAACGGTTAATATTGTACCTCAATATTCAGGGAAAAGCCTGTTTATGATAATGCCAAGTGGCAGTAATCAGGTAGTTGGTGTGAATGGAGTTGTTGTGTGGAACAATGGCGGTGACCAATATTATGCTTTCGACAGGATGTGCACACATACACATGAGGACGGCAAGTATCACTTTGTTGAAATAATTGAAGATGGAAATCCAGTTGTTAAATGTCCTGAATGTGAATCAGAATATCTGGTCGCAACAGAATATGGAGATATTATAAAAGGCCCTGCAGTATATGCTCTCAAGCCATATGCTACCTCGTATAGTAATGGTCAGTTAACTATTAGAAATTAAACTCTTTTTTACATTTTTCGGCATAGAAATTGCATTCGCAAGAATCCTATCAGTAATTCAACATACTGTAGAGCAAATTAATTGCTTGTTACGTTCCCCTTGAATGCCTCGTACTTAGCGAGGCATTCTTTATTCACTTAACTTAAAATGGAAGCGTATTCAAATCTACATTTCCACCTGTTAAGATAATCCCAACGCACTTATTCTGGAATTGCCTCTTATTTTCAAGGATAGCAGCTAATGGAACGGCCGACGATGGTTCAATAATAATCTTCATGCGCTCCCAAATCATTCTCATGGCTTCCACAATACTAGCCTCATTAACCGTGAGAATATCATCTACCTTGTTTTTTATTATTTCAAAAGTAATCGAACCTAAAGAAGTTCTTAATCCATCAGCTATTGTATCGGGATTTACAACCGGATGAAAGGTTTTCGTTTTAAAAGAAAGAAAAGCATCATTAGCATTCAGGGGCTCACCGGCAATTACCTTAATATCGGGATATGTCTCCTTAATAAAAGTAGCAGTTCCACTTAATAATCCTCCTCCGCCAACTGGTGCCATAACTGTATCAAGATGCTTAACCTGATGTAATAATTCGACAGATGCAGTTCCTTGTCCGCAAATTACTTCGAATTGATTATAAGGATGCACTAAAGTTGCTCCGGTTTGACGAACCACATCTTCAAGCGTTTGCTCCCTGGCCTGCAAAGTGGGTTCGCAAAAAGTTATTTCAGCCCCATAACCCGCAACAGCCTTTTTTTTAATATCCGGCGAATTATCAGGCATTACAATGTAAGCTTTTGTATTGTTCATTTTAGCAGCCAAAGCCAGAGCTGCAGCATGATTACCAGAAGAGTGGGTAGCAACTCCTTTTGTCTTTTGTTCATCTGTCAAACTCAAGACAGCATTAGTGGCTCCCCGATATTTAAAAGCTCCAACCTTTTGAAAATTCTCGCATTTGAAGAACAAGTTAGCTCCTGTCAATTCATTAATTGCCGCACTGGTTAATACCGGTGTTTCATGTACAAAGGGCTGTATTCTTCGATGTGCATTAATAATATCCCCTGCGGTAGGCAACAGCATAAACAATTACTTTTTAAGTTCCTTCTTCAGTTGTTCTACAACAGGACGGGCAAGCTCCAGATCCTTTTCTAAAACATACAGATCAACTGTGCTGGTCGTTCCTGCAACAAATCCTGCCGAGACACCTGATTCAAAATCATTCTTAACCATTGATTCGATCCCACTATCCGCTAATAAATTTTTTAGATGTGTTACTGTTAATTCTGTATCGGAAAAAATTCGCACCAGATCATCCATAGCTTTATTTTTTGTAGTTAATATCGTTGTATATACTCCCAATAAAGGTATCATAAAAAGAGATGTTTACAAATGGGACAGAGTTATGGGAATCCTTTTTAATCCCTCATAGACAAGATCCTGTTTTAACATTTTTTAATGACATAACACTGACTATCTATAACATAGCTCTGTTTTATGGCATGTATTTTGATTTTTCAAGACAAAAACTCCATATTATGTCGAGATCAGAAAAAACAGCTTATTACAAAACTTTGATAGTGGGATTAGCTACCATAGCTATCCAAACATTGTTGGTTTTAATTCTATTATAGGCCCTGTTACATCAGGGCCTATAAATAATCACTTCAGATTAAAGTGGTTTAACTGGGACACAGATGTCTACTTTAAATTTACCATCTTTAGGTTCTTCTGTATACATCTCAAAACAGGGTTTATCATCCGGCTGGTAGCCACTTTCAGGAAACCACTTAGCATACATCCAAGACCACGCTTCAGCAAACTCGTGCGTTTGAACTTCAAAACGAGCTACTACATATTGACCACCTTCAACCTTCATCTTACCGACATCTCCATCTACTTTTGTATCGTCAGGCACGGTTATGCAAATACTGGTTCTCAACTTCATATCATCCGTAATATTCGGATCATCGTGATAAATAGCTAAAGAAACCAAATCAGGTTGCGCCATTAAACCTCGGGGTCCTGCCCACGTCATTAACTTCTGCCATAGACCTCTAAACAGTTCTTCATCGCCTTTGTATGGGCCAATGTGTCGTACGTAAGCAACTGTCATATCTGGCAATTGCTTAATCTCAATACTTTTGTTCAATTCCATATTCGTCTTCCATTTAATTGATTTTGTATGTGAACAAAAGTAGATGCTTAGCTCCTCCTTTACTTTTTCGGGATTGCTGTTGATTTGACTCAAATTGCTTTTTTTCATCATCTGCGTTCGCCAGGACGAGGGTGATTGACCAAAGTGGAGCTTAAAGTTTCGTGAAAAAACAGAGATATCATTAAACCCGACCTGAACAGCGGCCTCTCCAACAGTTATCTTTGGGTTCATTATTAAAAAGGTGGCGGCACGCTGCAACCTAAGTCTGTTAATAAAATGAAAAGGTGTTTCTCCAATGAGCCCCATAAATATTCGATGAAAATGATACTTTGAGAAACTCGCTGCCGCTGCCAACTCATCTAATGTGAATGGGTGATCGAGGTTAGATTCAATATAGTCCAGCGTTTTGTTTACCCGGGATTTGTATTCGTCGACGTTCTTCATGTTAGATTTGTATAATTAGGT
Organism: Carboxylicivirga sp.; assembly: GCF_982718395.1. NCBI lineage: Bacteria > Pseudomonadati > Bacteroidota > Bacteroidia > Marinilabiliales > Marinilabiliaceae > Carboxylicivirga > Carboxylicivirga sp. The sequence goes on along the minus strand of NZ_CEXQWX010000013.1, from coordinate 35,318 downwards.
TTTGAATTTGAAAGTAAACATTATTTACAAATAAATGTGATCAGGTATTGTACGTTTTAAATACACAAAGCCCCACATCGTTCTGATGCAGGGCTCCTATATCTCTTCAGGCACTAACCTGATTTACTTTATTGCTTGCTTTTCTCAATATTAGCGATCAGCTCATCAAACAAAAACTCAGTATCGGTTGGTCCGCTCGAAGCTTCTGGGTGGAACTGAGTTGAGAAGAATGGTTTTGTTTTGTGCTTAATACCTTCGTTGGTTTTATCGTTGATATTCACAAACAATGGCTCCCATTCATCACTCAAGGTATTATTATCAATGGCAAAACCATGGTTCTGACTGGTGATATAACAAGTATCAGTACCTACTTTGATAACCGGGTGATTATGCGCACGGTGGCCATACTTAAGTTTATAAGTCGATGCACCAGAAGCAATTCCTAATAACTGGTTACCCAGACATATACCAAAGATTGGTTTACCAATCTCCATCGCTTTTTGAATGTGTTTTATGGTAACCTCACACATTTGTGGATCACCTGGGCCATTCGACAACATGATTCCATCGTAATCTTCCTGCGTGAAATCATAGTCCCAAGGCACCCGAATAACAGTTGTATCGCGTTTCAATAAGCATCGCAGTATATTGTTTTTTGCACCAGTATCCACCAATACTACTTTGTGCTGACCGTTGCCATATACCTTTTTCTCATTCACACTCACTTTGGCAACGAGGTTTTCTTTGTTTGGATCAACAAAGTCAACATTCTCACCATCCACCTCAATTTTACCCAGCATGGATCCTTTCTCACGCAAAATCATTGTTAATGCGCGGGTATCAATTCCAAAAATACCTGGAACTTCATTCTGAATTAACCATTCACGTAGGCTATTCTCAGCATTCCAGTGACTGTACTCGAATGAATAATCAGAGATGATAAGACCTGAAATATGAATACGATCGGATTCGTGGAACTTAGGAATACCGTTTTCGGTATCATTCTTTGGCACTCCGTAGTTTCCTATTAAAGGATAAGTAGAAACAAGGATTTGCCCTTCATACGACGGATCAGTCAAACTTTCAGGATATCCGGTCATGGCTGTATTAAAAACTACTTCACCGGCCACCGACTTATGGTATCCAAACGATTTACCTTCGAAGACAGAACCGTCTTCCAACACTAATTTAATCTTTTGTACTTCAGGCATACCTTTCTGAAACTTAATGCTTATACAATATTTTCTACACAAAAAATGCATTTACCCATTGAGCCGGAATAAATGCATGCATAAGGCTTCCCTTATGCCGCACAAATGTAATAATTATTTATGTCTCCACACAATTTTTGAAACCATATTGCATATTTATTGCATATTTTTCCATAACATCGCATAAGTATGCATTTAAATATCATAAATTACAACTCTAAACTTTTATTTATTGCCATAATTCAACTAAAACAATCCTTTCACACGAATGAAAAAGTCAGTTACTCGACTTAGATTCCCATACAAGAAAACTGTAAAGTCCGATAAGCTGTTTCGATAATCCTTCTTACAAGTGATAAAGTCCGCTGAACGGTTCTGTTTTTCCTCTTCGCAAGTTGTCGAAACCGTAGATCGTTTCTGTTTCCTTTTTCGCAGATCGTAGAGTCGATTGTTAGCTCTATTTTTCCTCCTGACAGGTTATAAAGTTGGTTGTCAGCTTAAGTTTCCATTCTCGCGGGTAATAAAGTTGGCTGTTGGTTCCGTTTTTTCATTCCACAGAGAGTATAGTAAATCGTAAGCTTAGCTTTTCCATCAAGCAGCTTACTGAGTGGCTTTTCAGCTTCAGTTTTCATTCCCCAAAGTGATAGAGTAGATTCTATCATTTAAATTTTCCATCTCGTAAATTACTAAGCAGCTTAATTTAGAATATCATCCTTCATACCATCGGTAAAGCAATTAGTTGAGACAAAAAAAGAGGGACCTAGCATATCTCCCCCATGCAACGGTCCCTCATACCCAATCAACAAAAAATCCTAATATTTATCTATTGTCTAATTCTGTATAATCAATTCGTTCACAAACATTTTTATAGGCCGGACGAATAATACGACGGCTTGAGAAAGTTACTTCTTCAATTCGATGAGCACACCATCCGGCAATTCTTGAAACAGCGAAGATGGGTGTGTAAATCTCCTTTGGAATCTGCAAACAATCGTAAACAAATCCACTATAAAAATCGACATTGGCACAAATAACTTTGGCATTAGCTCCTTTGAAATCGTAAAATACTTTCGGCGCCAATCGCTCAATGGCTGCATATAAATGAAATTCATCCAAACGCCCTTTTTCAATTGCTAATGCTTCTGCTTTCTCCTTTAGAAGTACAGCCCGAGGGTCTGAATTTGTATATATAGCATGACCAATACCGTAAATCTTACCTGTATTATCAAATGCTTGTTTATTCAATATTTTAAGAAGGTAAGCTTTGATTTCTTTATCATCGCGCCAGTTTTTAACATTGGTCTTGATGTTTTCCATCATATCCATCACCTTCAGGTTGGCACCTCCGTGCAAGCCACCCTTCAACGAACCCAATGCTGCAGCAATGGCAGAATAGGTATCCGTTTGTGCCGAACTTACCACCCGCGTTGTAAAGGATGAATTGTTACCACCGCCATGCTCAGCATGAATTACCAACGACAAATCCAGTAAATCGGCCTCCAACTTGGTGTAATTATCTCCTTTCAGCATGTAAAGGAAGTTCTCGGCCGTACTTAAGTGTGGCTGCGGGTGACGAATCACCAACGAACGCTTCTGAAAAGAGTGGCGCATACCAAAATAAGAGTAGGCTACAATTACTGGAAACTTCGCAATCAAACTGATTGATTGTTTAATCAGATTCTCAGGTGATAAATCCTCAGCTTCTTCGTCCGCTGTATATAAACCAAGTACCGAACGCGCCAGCATATTCATAATATCTCTGCCCCTTAAAGACAGGATCATATTTTTCGAAAAGAAAGGTGGCAAATGACGCTCATCAGCCAATTCCTTCGAAAATTCTTTAAGTTCAGTGTCATTGGGCAGGCTTCCTGACAGCAGTAAATAGGCTGTCTCGTCAAATCCATGTCGTCCTTTGGACTGGAATCCTTTAGCCAGCTCCTTTAGCTCAACGCCCCTGTAAAATAATTTTCCTTCTTTAGGGATTAACTTACCATCAACCTTGTCATAACCTTCTACATCACCAATAGTAGTTAAACCCACCAATACACCAGAGAAATCGGCATTTCTTAGTCCCCTTTTAACACTGAACTTATCAAACAATGATTTTTCAATATCACTTGATGCTACCGCATCCTTCGCCAATTTCTCGTATAATGCCATTTAATATTATTTTAGTAAGTTCTGAACAGCATCATGAACTGTTTCAAAACCAAATTCTTTAACAATCTTATTCTTCTTACTTTCTATCCTTTCGTTACAAAGGTTCCCAATGGATCCTTCGTGGGAATGATCAATATGACCATCGGTCTCAAACTCACCTGCCTCAATTGCCAATCCTACTTGTTTGTAGGCATCTCTAAACGGTACGCCGCTTAAAACTAACTTATTGACTTCTTCAACACTAAAGGCCAGCTTATACCGTTCATCCTGCATCACATCTTTCTTCACTTCGATGTTTTCGATGGCAAAAGCTGCAATCTCCAGGCAGTCAATCATCTCATCAAAAGCCGGCATAAACACTTCCTTGATCAATTGCAGATCACGGAAATAGCCTGTTGGTAAGTTAGCCGTTATCATTCCAATGGTTTCGGGCAAAGCCTGCAGCTTATTACAGTGTGCTCTTAACAATTCAAATACATCTGGATTCTTCTTATGCGGCATAATGCTCGAACCTGTTGTTAACTCATCGGGCAGTTTAATAAACCCGAAGTTTTGACTGGTAAATAAACAACCATCAACGGCCAGTTTACCCACTGTTTGAGCCACTGATGATAATGCATAAGCCACTGTTCGCTCCATTTTACCACGAGCCATTTGCGCATAACCCACATTATAGTTCAGATCTTCAAAGCCCAATAACTGAGTGGTCATCGTCCGGTTTAAAGGAAATGATGAACCATAACCTGCAGCCGTTCCCAAAGGATTTTGATTGGCTGTACGCCAGGCCGCCTGAACCAACAACAGATCATCGGCTAAGCTTTCGGCAAAGGCTCCAAACCAAACACCAAATGATGATGGCATAGCCACTTGCAAATGCGTATAACCAGGAATTAAAACCTCTTTATGCTCCTCACTCTTTTGCTGCAATAAGCCAAATAACTTATCAACAGCTTTAACCACCTCTTCAATGCGATGGCGGGTATACAATTTAAGGTCAAGTAATACCTGATCGTTTCTCGACCGGCCACTATGTACCTTTTTCCCAACATCGCCCAGCTTACGCGTCAACATAAGCTCCACTTGCGAATGTACATCCTCTATGCCGTCTTCTATGATAAAATCACCATCAACAGCATTCTGATAGAGAATATTCAGCTCTGCCAATAGGCATTTTAATTCTGCTTCACTAATCAGGTTAACGCTCTCCAACATGGTAATGTGAGCCATAGTTCCCAATATGTCGAAAGGTGCCAGAAAAACATCCAGCTCACGATCACGTCCGACCGTAAAATCCTCAATTCGCTTATCTACAGAGGTTCCTTTATCCCAAAGCTTCATAACTTGACCTTTTCTTATTCGTATTATTCACACTTATTCAAAAGAAGTTACTATCTGAAAGATTTCAAAACCCCTATCTTTCGAATTGGCAAATATATTTACTTTTTATTTATAATCGAACTATTCGATTGAATATTTATGACTTTTGTCATTATTTTTAATGCATATAAACTATTCACTACCAAGATAGTTTTATTCCTTTCAGTAATTTAATGTATATATCTATGCCCTTTTCTATCTCTGACAGATAAATGTATTCATCCGGAGTATGGGAGCGTGCTGAATCGCCCGGACCTATTTTGATGGTGGTAAAATCCATCACTGCCTGATCGGATGTTGTTGGTGAACCATAATAGGAAAGCCCCAGATCAACACCTCGTTTCACCAAAGGATGATCAACCGGAATAAATGAGCTGTTTAATCGAAAGGAACGTGGTTTGACATCGCAATCAACGTGTTGCTCAATAATATGGTGAAGTTCTTTGTTGCTATAGCATTCGTTTAGTCGAACATCAACAACAAAACGACAGGAATCGGGCACAACATTATGCTGACTACCTGCATCAATCTGCGTTACGGTCATTTTAACCTGTCCCAGATGTGGTGATACTTTATCGAACTGATAGCTTTTAAACCATTCGATATTTTTGAGTGCTTTATAAAGCGCGTTCTCTCCTTCATCACGTGCAGCATGGCCTGTTTTACCATGGGCCTCACAATCGAGTACCATCAAACCTTTCTCAGCAACTGCCATCTGCATTTGCGTTGGTTCACCAACAATACCAAGATTAACCGAGCCAATCTCACTTAAAATTGAGGCTACGCCATTGGTTCCCGATATTTCTTCTTCAGCAGTTGCGGCAAATACCAAATTAAATGGTAATTCCTCGTCTTTTAGATATAGAAATGTTGCCATAAGCGACACTAAAGGTCCGCCTGCATCATTACTTCCCAACCCGGTAAGTTTATCACCTTCAACAGTCGCACCAAAAGGGTTGTATGTCCACTTAGAAGAAGGTTTGACTGTATCTAAATGTGAATTTAGCAATACGGTTGGTTTAGAGGCATCTATATCTGCAGTCCAACACCAAACATTATTATCCTGACGATTGACTTTCAAACCATTCTCCGAAAGATAGGCTGCCATCAAATCAGCTACATCATTTTCCTCTCGGCTAAATGACTGCGTAACAATTAGCTTTTTAAGCAACTCAATGGCTTCGCCTGTATATTTTTTTTGCTTGTTATCCATGTCTTCTAAAGAGATAATAATGTTCCGGTTGAAAATTCATTTTTCAAACCTTCAATATTGGTAACATACACCTTTGAAACGCCTTGTTTCAATGCTCCAAAACCATTATCCAGTTTAGGTACCATTCCATCACTTATAACACCCAATTGTTTGTATGTTTCAAATAGTTCACTGGTTAAATTGACAATAACTGAATCGTCATCATCCGGTTTTTCCAAAACACCTTTCTTTTCGAAACAATAAACTAACTGCACCCGAAAACTACCTGCAAATGCTTTGGCCAATTCGGCCGCCATTGTATCGGCATTGGTATTGAGCATTTGTCCTTCTCCATTGTGCGTTAAAGGAGCCACCACCGGAATCACACCATTCTTCACAAGTTCTTCGAGTTGTTCAGTATTTACTGAAGTCACATCACCCGCATAACCATAATCTATTTCACGAACCGGACGCTTCACAGCCCTCACACAATCCAAATCAGCACCGGTTAATCCAACCGCTTGCTTATTGAGTGCCTGCAGTTGAGCTACAATATTTTTGTTGACTAAACCGCCATATACCATCACGACCACATCCAACATGTTTTTGTCGGTAATACGCCGGCCTTCCACCATCTTTGTTTCAAACCCCATCTGTTCGGCTATCGCTGTTGCCGATCGTCCACCTCCATGAACCAAAATCTTTTGTCCGGCAATGCTGGCAAAATCCTTAATAAACGCCTTTAAGGATTCAGCTTCCTCTACAACTTTACCTCCAACCTTTACAATGGTTAATCTATCGTTCATCTTGTTATTTTAAACTTTCCAACATTCGCTTGATCACTACTTGCGCAGATACCACACGATTAGCCGCCTCATCAATTACGATACTATTGGGACTGTCAATCACCTCATCACTTACAATCATGTTGCGACGAACGGGCAGACAGTGCATAAACTTGGCATTATTGGTTAAAGCCATTTTATCAGAGTCAACAGTCCAACTTTTATCTTTATTCAATATCTGACCGTATTCATTATAGGAAGCCCAGTTTTTAGCATAAATAAAATCGGCTCCTTCAAATGCTTTTTTCTGATCATACTCTACTTTTACACCATCGCTAAACTCTGGTGCCAGCTCATACCCTTCGGGGTGCGTGACCACCAAATCAACATCAGCTTCCTTCATCCATTCAACAAAAGAATTTGGAACAGCTTGCGGCAAAGCTCGGGGATGCGGCGCCCAGGTTAACACAACTTTAGGGCGTTCTTTGGTCTTATGCTCTTCTATGGTAAATAAATCAGCAAAAGCCTGTAATGGGTGTCGTGTTGCCGATTCCATGCTGATCACAGGTACACCAGCAAACTCAATAAACTGATTCAGTATCTGCTCTTCATAATCAGCCTTTTTATCCTCGAATGAGGCAAAAGAACGTACTCCAATAATATCACAATAACGACCAATTACAGGAACTGCTTCTCGCAAGTGTTCAGGCTTATCGCCATCCATCACCACACCAAATTCTGTTTCCAATTGCCAGCCATCTTTATTGACATCTAACACAATGACATTCATACCCAGATTCATGGCTGCTTTTTGAGTACTTAAGCGTGTGCGAAGGCTTGAGTTAAAGAAAATCAGGGTAATGGTTTTGTTTTTACCCATAGTATCCCAGGCATACGGATTCTTTTTTACTTCAGCAGCTTCCTTAAGAGCGGTATTTAAATCGCCTATATCATTTACTTTGAGAAATCGTTTCATATTGATAGTGTATAAAGATTCAAAACATTTACATAATGATCGTAGATTCGGCTAATCACATTTTAGGCAGGACGTATATGCCCTTGACCTTTAACAATCCATTTATAGGACGTCAATTCCCTTAAACCCATAGGACCTCGCGCATGCAGCTTTTGAGTGCTGATTCCGATCTCTGCCCCCAAACCAAATTGTGCACCGTCAGTAAAAGCTGTACTGGTATTAACATACACAGCGGCTGCATCCACCTCATTAAGGTATCTTTCAACAACAGTTGCGTCTTCAGCAATAATCGCCTCACTGTGTTTAGAACTGAACTGGTAAATATGATCCAATGCGGAATCAAAATCATCTACAGTCTTCACAGACATTTTAAGAGATAAGAATTCTGTTCCGAAATCTTCTTCACTGGCTTGGTTCAACAAATCATCAGGATATAAACCTTTCAGCTTATGATATGACTGTTTATCAGCAAACACCTCAACTTTCTCTTTGGCCATATCATGCACCAATACCGGCAAATCGTTTAGTCGATTTTTATGCAATACCAAACAATCCAACGCATTACATACACTTACACGACGAGTTTTTGCATTGAAAATGACTTGCTTACCAATATCTAAATCACCTGACTCATCAAAGTAGGTATGCACAATACCAGCACCTGTTTCAATAACTGGTAATTTAGCGTTATCGCGCACCGCATTAATTAAACCTTGTGAACCACGCGGAATTAATACATCCACATAACCAACAGCATTCATAAGTTCGTCTGTAGCTTGACGGTCAGCTGGTAAAAGCTGCGCAATACCTTCATCAACACCATTATTCCGCAGCACCTTTTTTATCAAGTCTACCAATACTCGATTGCTATCCTCGGCATCACTTCCACCTTTTAAAACACAGGCATTGCCAGATTGCAGGCATAAGGCAAATACATCGATAGTAACATTAGGACGAGCCTCGTAAATCACACCTACAACTCCCAATGCAACCCTTTTCTTTTCCAATTGAAGTCCGTTTTCTAACTGACGACTTTCCAACACTTCTCCTACAGGACAGTTCAATTGAGCAACATTATTAACATCATCAGCAATAGCATTAATTCTTTCTGGTGTTAACTTCAGACGATCATATTTCGGATCAGATATATCCATGCGATCTACATCCTGTTTATTAGCAACCAGAATATCATTAACCGACGCACGTAAAGCTGCACTTAGATCCTGTAAGATGGCTCTTGTCTGCTCAGCACTCAATCGTGCCATATACCGTGAGGCTTGTTTTACTTTTTCGAAATAGTCTTTATACATAATGGTGAAGGCTTTTGATCAACTTAAAAACTCAGGGAAAACATATAAATAATCGTAGTGTACCAATGGTTTGTACTTATCATCGCGCCAGTGCTTTTCTGCTTTATGGCTGCTATACGATGCCTTACCAATACCGACGGCAGTTTGATTCTCGTCCAGGATTTTTATCAAATCACCTTTTTCAAAACTGTTCACAAATTGACTGACACCAGCCAACAATAAGCTGGTTGCTTTTTTTGAGCACAAAGCTTTGAAAGCCCCATCGTTAATCACAATGCTTGCCTTGGCAAATCCCTCCGAGTAAGCAATCCATTGCTTAACGGCTGGATAACCTTCTCCGGCAACAAAGTGTGTGTGCACAAGCTTTTGGGCTTGATCCATCAATTGAGTCAATACACCATCATGTTGACCATTGGCAATATGTACGTTTATACCAGACATAGCTGATTTTTGTGCTACGCGACATTTAGTTAACATACCGCCGCGACCAAAGTCAGATTTAGCTGCAGAAATGTATTTGGATAAATCCTTTTCGTCAGCCTCTATTTGAGGAATTACATGAGCAGATGAATCATCAGGATGACCATTGTAAATTCCATTCACATTGGATAGTATAATCAACCCTTCACATTTCATCATAGAAGCCATCATGCCACTCAGTTCGTCATTATCTGTGAACATGAGAGCTGTTACAGAAACCGCATCGTTTTCATTAACGATTGGCAGTACATCATTTTCCCATAAAGCACTTACGCAATTTTTCATGTTTAAATAGTGCTCACGGGTACTGAAATCTTGCTTCGTAACTAAAACCTGTGCAATTGAAATATCGTGCAGATCGAACAATTGTGCATAAAGATTCATCAGCTTAACCTGTCCAACTGACGAAAGCAACTGACGCTGACTCACCCGATCCGTTTTTTTATCGGGTACAACAAGTCCACGTGCAGAGGCAACCGCCCCAGAAGACACCAAAACAATTTTTTTACCTTGCTTATGCAAACGAGCTATTTGCATCACCAATTCGTTCACACGGCTTTTATTCAGTCCACCTTCTGAATTGGCCAATACATTTGAACCTATCTTTATGCATACTTTATTGTACATGCTAATTATTTCCCGTTTTCAATTTTGTTAAACGATGTCAGTAAACCTTTTATAAGTGACGAACTGAAACCCTGATGTTCCATCTCATTTAAACCAGATATGGTAACACCGCGGGGGGTTGTCACCTTATCAATTTCATCCTCGGGATGTGAACCTTTCTCAATCAGTAGGTCGGCAGCACCTTTAATGGTTTGTGCTGAAATTTGTAAAGCAAGTTTCGAACCAAAACCAATTTCTATCCCCCCCTGTGTAGCAGCACGGATAAAACGCATAGCAAACGCAATTCCACATGCGGCTAAAACAGTTGAAGCAGCCATGAGTTCTTCAGGAATAATTATAGCCTGCCCCATTTCGGAGAACATATCAACCACCTGCTTTTCCTGCTCTTCCGATGCATTAAATGACGAAATGCAGGTCATGGATTCCCCGATCTCAATGGCAGTATTAGGCATCGCCCTGAATATAGGTAGCTTAATTGAACTGTATGACTGAATCTTTTCCGACGAAATACCTGTAGCCAATGACACAAGTACAGTTCCTTCGTTTAACTCGGGTGTAATTTCTTTGACAACACCCTCAAGTTGGTAAGGTTTAACGCCAAGTAATACAACATCAGCTCCCTTTGTAGCTTTCAGGTTATCCTTGGTGACTTCCACTCCTTTTTCGGTAAAATCACTTAATAAGGATGTTCGCCTTCTTGTTATTACAATTTGCGATGGTTTTAGCAGGCCATTAGCCAACAAGCCTTTAGCTATAGCCGTTCCTAAGTTTCCACCACCGATGATGGCCAATTTATTAACTTTCATGCTGTAATTTTTTAAATCGTTCTTGCATTAACCTATAAGAGAAACAAACTTTAAACTTATAAATCTACACAAAAAATGATCAAAAAAATACAGCAAATAGCTTACTTACCTTCTTCGTCGCGTGAGCGCACATTAATATGAGCCCAATTCTCGCCTGATTTAATTCGATAAAGCTGCATCTCACTAATACCAAATTCTCTTGCTATCAGTTTCAAGCGGGTTTTACGCTTTGGATCATTGATCCTCATTTTTAAGCGCATCACCTGAGTTGCTGTAAGCTTATGACCTTCGTGTTGTCTTTGACCTTTTTGTTTCTCTCTTGCTTTTTTGACTGATGGATTCTTTTGCTGGTGTGCAAACATCTCCTTTTTACTGGCCCATTTCAGGTTCTCTACGAAGTTGTTCGATTTATTATAATCAATGTGTATTACAAATTCCTGTCCGGGAGATTTTTCTGGTAAAAAGAGCTCGGCTACAAGTTTATGCAAATAATATGTTTTAGACTTGCCAAACGGTCTGAGTGGCAAAGTCGGGTATCCCCTTAGCATTCCTCCCCTGAGGAAGTCACCGTTCTCAATTTTATCATTAAAACTAATAATTCTCCCGTAGTTTGATACTGCGTATCTTTTTTGCAAAGCACCCTTTTCAAACTCAACTTCTTTCCATTCTTCGTTCCAGTACGTTCTTACCATTTTGTTAGATATTAGCCACTATCAACACTAGCCTCAAGACTGGACAAAAAGCAGTCTGCATGGCTCTTGCTGAGAGTCATTGGAGGTAGTAACCTCATAGTATATGTGCCGGAAACGCCGGTAAAAGTATAATTTTTTACTAATAACTCCTCCCTTGTAGGTGCAATTTTTTTATAACTATCTATCGCCAACATCAAACCACGCCCTCTAACATCCTTAAAAAGATTCATATTTAATAACTTATCTAAAAGATAAGAACCTATTTTACTACTATTCTCAATTAAATTCTCAGCCTTAATAACCTCGAGAACTGCCAGTGAAGCAGCGCAAGCCAGATAATTCCCCCCAAATGTGGTTCCCAAAAGCCCCTTCTTTGCTTTTATTGCCGGGGATATTAATACTCCTCCAACAGGAAATCCATTACCCATCCCTTTAGCCATTGTTATAATATCAGGTTCAATATCAGCATACTGGAAAGCAAAGAATTTTCCACTACGTCCGTAACCTGACTGAATTTCGTCCAGAATTAATAAGGTTCCATACTTTGTGCATATGACCTTAAGCTCTTCCAAAAACTCGGGTGATGGAATATGTATACCTCCAATTCCTTGGATACCTTCGATTATTACAGCCGCAACATCATTGGTAGCTAATGCTTTTTCGACTGCTTCCAAATCAAGCCAAGGCAAAATATCAACATTATGACCTGCATTAAACGGTGAGATTATATTTGTGTTATCCGTTATAGCAACAGCTCCTGAAGTGCGCCCATGAAACCCTTTTTCGAAGGCTACAATTTTATTACGACCAGTATGAAAAGATGCCAGCTTAAGCGCATTCTCATTAGCCTCAGCTCCTGAGTTGCATAAGAACAACTGGTAATCTTCCAACTGTGTCAGAGCAGCTAACTTATCTGCTAACTCTTGCTGCATTGGATTTTGAACTGAATTACTATAAAAACCGATCTTTTTGATCTGAGAAGTTAAGCGTTCGACATAGTGCGGATGACTGTGACCTATTGAAATAACTGCATGCCCGCCATATAAATCAAGGTACTTATTTCCTTCGCTGTCCCAGATATAGCAATCTTCGCCTCTAACCGGCGTTATATCAAAAAGTGAATATACGTCGAATAATTCCATAATTAACCTCCCTAAGAATGATAATCAACTATTAAATGTAATAAAGAAAAAAGGATGAAGTACCAAGGGACTGCGCCCTCGGTACTCAAAGCAGTCAGCCTTCATACAAAGAAGAATGAACACCTAAAATTTAAACCAAATAACCCGTGTAGACCGATTCTTTAACCGACTAAAATGCCACAGGTTTTAGCTGAAGACCTTCTGCTTCATCCAAACCAAATAAAAGATTCATATTTTGTACAGCCTGACCTGATGCTCCTTTTAAGAGATTATCGATCACACTGACTACATGTATTTTCGTTCCATATTTTTTTACATACACCAATGCTTTATTGGTGTTGACAACCTGCTTTACATCCGGATTTTTATTAACGACGAATGTAAATGGTTGCTCACTGTAATATTCCTCGTAAATCCTAACAGTTTCCTCCTCGGATAATTCGCTCTCCATATAAACCGAAACCAGGATACCACGTGGATAATTACCACGCATTGGCACAAAATTGATGGCCTTTGAAAATCCGGGCTGCAATTGCTCTAACGATTCACCAATTTCTCCCAGATGCTGATGTTCAAAGGATTTGTAAACAGAGGCGTTGTTATTTCGCCAGCTAAAATGAGTTGTTGACGAACAAGCCTGACCTGCGCCAGTTGAACCTGTTATTGCATGCACATGCACTTCGTTCAATTGCTTTTTGTTAGCTATAGGTAATAACGCTAGCTGTATAGCAGTTGCGAAACATCCTGGATTGGCAATTTTATCGCATTGCTTAATTGCATCCTTATTTAATTCAGGTAATCCATATATAAAGCCATCAGCTTTATCTTTCAAACGATAGTCATGGCTTAAGTCAATGACTTTTCCTTTATAGTCAACCGGAATATCCTCCACAAAGCTACGTGATCGACCGTGTCCCATGCACAAAAACAACACGTCAACGCTATAATCAACTTCCGCCATGAACAACAGCTTACATTCACCAACCAGATCAGTATGAATATCCGTTACCGGAAGACCTGCCTGACTTGAACTCTGAATAAAAACAATCTCAGCCTTAGAATGATTCAAAAGTATTCTGATCAACTCACCTGCCGTATAACCGGCTCCGCCTATAATTCCAACCTTAATCATCGCTATCCTTAATATCCAGTTGCCCTTTATTAACGGCATTAAAAATTTTCATTGGTGTTGCCATAATCGTTGTGAAACCCTCAACGTCATTTGCAGTCCAGGCTTTATTCATTTCTCCATACTCACCAAATGCACTGCTCATTAAATCATGATCCGATTCAATACCAACCACCTCAAAACGATAAGGCTTTAGTTTGATAATTACCTTACCACTTACATTATTTTGTGAGCTCTCAAGGAACTTCTCAATATCCCTCATTACCGGTTCCAAGTATTGTGATTCGTGTAAAAACATACCATACCAGTTAGCTAATTGCTCTTTCCAGTGCATCTGCCACTTGGTTAACACATGCTTCTCCAGTACCCTGTGGGCATTAATAATCAACAAAGGAGCTGCGGCTTCAAAACCAACGCGTCCTTTTATACCAATAATAGTATCACCCACGTGCATATCACGACCGATAGCAAAAACAGCACCCAGGCTTTCAATCTTCTTGATCGCTTCAATGGGGTCATCAAACACCTCATTGTTAACGGTTGCCAATTCACCTTTAATGAATCCTAACTCAAGAGTTTCTTCCCCATCTTTTTGCAATTGACTTGGGTATGCTTCCTCCGGTAATGTTTGGTTTGATGTTAATGTTTCTTTACCACCAACACTGGTTCCCCATAAGCCTTTGTTAATAGAGTACTCCATCTTCGTCCAGTCACGCACCACGCCTCTTTCTTTTAGATAATCAATTTCGGCTTCACGAGACAATTTCAAATCACGAATTGGAGCAATAACTTTAATATCGGGAGCCAAAACCTGGAAAGTAAGGTCAAATCTGATTTGATCATTACCAGCTCCGGTACTGCCATGAGCTATGTATTTAGCACCTATCGAACGAGCATAATCAACGATAGCTAAAGCCTGAAAAACACGCTCTGAACTAACTGACAGCGGATATGTATTATTCTTTAAAACATTTCCATAAATCATATAACGAATGCATCGTCGGTAGTAGCGCTCAGTTACATCTAGTGTTGCATGTTTAGCAACGCCCAATTCGTAAGCCTTTGTTTCGATATCCTCCAGCTCATCATCACTGAAACCACCAGTATTAGCTATCGCTGAATAAATCTCCAGATCTTTTTCTTCAGCTAAATACTTCACGCAAAAAGAAGTATCCAGACCTCCACTGTACGCTAAAACTACTTTTTCTTTCATCGTTATATAATTATCAATTGTCTATTCCTTCAATTAAAATAAGGCTGTAATTGCTTTTAATGCCTTTCCTATTCCACTATCACTTTTCGTAACAGCTTTTCGTAATCGGGAAAACACATTTTCTGACTTTCTATTATTAGAGTTATTCTTCCATATTGGATCAAACAGCATGCCCGTACAAAGGCAATGTTTCCGCTCGGTACGCTCTAGTATGTCGTAATTAACACAACTCTGACAACCTTTCCAGAACTGCTCATCATCCGTTAATTCAGAGAATGTAACAGGTCGATAACCTAATTCCGAATTGATCTTCATCACAGCTAGCCCGGTTGTTAAACCAAAAATCTTCGCCTGAGGGTAACGCTCGCGAGACAACTCAAATGCCTTTCTCTTAATATCTTTTGCCAGACCAAAACCTCTGAATTTATCAACTACAATTAAACCAGAGTTGGCTACAAATTTGTCATGCCCCCAGGTTTCGATGTAACAAAACCCGGCAAACTCCTCTCCTTGTAAAGCCAAAATTGCTTTCCCTTCCTCCACCTTCTTTTGAAGATATTCAGGGCTCCGTTTGGCTATACCCGTCCCACGCACCTTAGCTGCTTCTGCTATGGTATTCAACACCACATCTACATAATTCAGATGCTCTTTTTTTGCGACAAATATGTTAAACTTACTCATTATAATTGGTCCCTATTTTAATCGGAGATCTACTATATCTTTTCAATCGCCTTTACTTTACAAAGTCTTTTCTTTAAGGCCAGGCATAAACAAGGATAAGGCATTGATAACATCTGATTTTGATACACCTTCACGGCTAATCAATAGTATAGTATCATCACCTGCAATGGTTCCTAATATTTCATACGGACCATGACTATCAATAACCGAAGCAATGCCATTGGCAAACCCAGGTCTTGTTTTCATAATAGCAAGGTGCCCTGAAAACTCAATGGATTCAACTCCACTCACCGGAAACTCCTCTTGTTTGGCCGGCTCTTCTTGTTTTTGTGCCGATTCGGGTACAACATATTTGTATCCTGTTTCAGCATCTGGCACTTTTGCCACCTTTAAATATTTTAAATCACGCGATAATGTTGCCTGCGTAATTTTATAACCTTCTGCTTCAAGCAGTACCACCAACTCCTCTTGTGAACTCACTTTTTGAGAACTGATGATTTGCTTAATAGCAATTAGTCTTTGTGCTTTAATCTTCATTTGGTTCTTCTTTGTTGAAATGTATATTTATACATCGTCGATGCAAATTTATTCAATAATTATTAATTTCAAAGCTGTTTTTTGCAAAAAATATGTATTTTTGCATGACAATAATTTGAAAAACGCATAAAAACAGCAGTCAACTAGTGACTAATTTTAGTCTGTATATAAGCATTAATAACTACGCTCTTCAAGGGTTAATCCCTTTATTTTTCATTCATTTCTATTCATCAATATTCATACTTCATCTAAACAAAGATGAAATGAATCAACATGCATAAAAATGAGATATCTGAGCCAGAAAAGTGCTAACAAATGTCACTTAAGCATTAAATAATGCATATTTATAGACAAAAGATGTTAAAAGAATAGTAAATCAATGAAGCTTAACGCGGGCAGATTTATTTACAAAGAGGTTTAAACAAAAAAGAAAAGAAACAATAATAAATAATTAAAGATGAAGAAGAACGTCAAAAAGGTGGTGGTACTGGGTTCAGGCGCACTTAAAATTGGTGAAGCTGGAGAGTTTGACTACTCCGGTTCACAAGCTCTTAAGGCCTTGAAAGAGGAAGGTATTGAAACGGTTTTAATCAATCCCAATATTGCAACAGTACAAACATCCGAAGGAATTGCAGATAAAATCTATTACCTGCCGGTTACACCGTACTTTGTTGAGCAAGTTATTAAGAAAGAAAGTCCGGAAGGTATCCTATTGGCGTTTGGAGGTCAGACTGCACTAAACTGTGGTACCGCATTATACGAGGCTGGTACTCTTAAGAAGTATAATGTAGAAGTGCTGGGCACACCTGTTCAGGCTATTATCAATACCGAAGACCGTGAGATTTTTGCGAATCAACTACGCCAAATTGACGTTAAAACACCAGTTAGTATCGCTGTTACTTCGGTAGAAGAAGCTGTAGAAGCATCTAAAAAGATCGGATTCCCGATCATTGTGCGTGCAGCCTACACATTAGGAGGAATGGGCTCTGGTTTCTGCCACTCCACAGAGGAGTTAATTAAACGTGCCGAAAATGCTTTCTCTTATTCGAATCAGATATTGGTTGAAGAATCATTAAAAGGATGGAAAGAAGTAGAATACGAGGTGGTTCGTGATGCATATAATAACTGTATCACTGTGTGTAACATGGAAAACTTTGATCCATTGGGCATTCACACCGGTGAAAGTATTGTGGTTGCTCCATCACAAACCCTTTCCAACTCTGAGTATCATAAATTACGAGAGTTGGCGATTAAAATTATTCGCCACATTGGTATTGTGGGTGAGTGTAATGTACAATATGCACTTGATCCTAACTCCGAAGATTACCGTGTAATTGAAGTAAATGCACGTCTGTCACGTTCGAGTGCATTGGCGTCAAAAGCAACAGGCTATCCTTTGGCCTTTATCGCTGCTAAACTTGGATTAGGTTATAGCTTGCATGAGTTGAAAAACTCGGTAACCAAAACTACAACAGCTTTCTTCGAACCTGCATTAGACTATATTGTTTGTAAGATCCCTCGTTGGGATTTAGGAAAGTTCACTGGTGTTTCGAAAGAAATTGGCTCGAGTATGAAGTCGGTGGGTGAGATTATGGCTATCGGACGAAACTTTGAAGAAGCCATCCAGAAAGGTCTTAGGATGGTTGGACAAGGTATGCACGGTTTTGTAGGTAATCAACCGTTCTCTAAAGACGTTAAAAAAGAACTAGAAGAACCAACCGATCAGCGTGTATTTGCCATTGCACAAGCCTTTGAATCAGGTGCTACTGTTGATGAAATCCATGAGATGACTCGCATCGATAAATGGTTCCTTGAAAAGTTAAAAAATATATCGGATCATGCTACTTTACTAAATAAATACGATTCGCTAGACAAACTACCGGAAGAGGCTCTGTTAGATGCCAAGAAAATGGGATTCTCAGACTTTCAGGTAGCGCGATTAGTATTGAATTCAGATAATATGGAAGAAGGTCTGTTGAAGGTCCGTGACTTCCGTAAAGCTAGTGGCATTTTACCAGTTGTTAAACAAATTGATACAATGGCAGGTGAGTTCCCTGCACAAATCAACTATCTGTATTTAACCTACAGCGGTGCAACTCACGATATTGATTACGAAAAAGATGGTAAATCAGTGGTTGTGCTAGGTTCGGGTGCTTATCGTATTGGTTCTTCGGTAGAGTTTGACTGGTGTAGCGTAAATGCACTAAACACTATTAACAAGCAGAAAGATCACCGCTCAGTGATGATTAACTACAACCCGGAAACGGTAAGTACTGATTACGATATGTGCGATCGTCTTTACTTTGACGAATTAACTCAAGAGCGTGTAATGGACATCATTGATCTGGAAACGCCTAAAGGTGTAATTGTATCAGTAGGCGGTCAGATTCCTAACAATTTGGCAATGAAACTGCATCGTCAGCAAGTGCCAATTCTGGGTACATCACCAGAAGATATTGACCGTGCAGAGAACCGCCAGAAGTTCTCAAGTTTATTGGATGAATTAGGTGTTGACCAACCTCGTTGGAGTGAATTAACTTCTGTTGATGATATCTTTAAGTTTGTCGATGAAGTTGGCTTCCCGGTTTTAGTGCGCCCTTCGTATGTACTATCAGGTGCAGCTATGAACGTGGTATCTAACAAAGATGAATTGGAACACTTCTTAACATTAGCAGCTAATGTATCGAAAGAATTTCCTGTTGTAGTATCTGAATTCATCGAACAAGCAAAAGAAATCGAAGTCGATGCTGTTGCCAACAATGGTGAAGTAGTTGGTTATGCCATTAGTGAGCACATTGAGTTTGCTGGAGTACATTCTGGCGATGCTACCATTGTGTTCCCTCCACAGAAATTATATGTAGAAACTATTCGCCGCGTGAAAAAGATTGCACGTGAAATAGCGAAGGGATTGAATATTACTGGTCCGTTTAACATGCAATTGCTGGCTAAAGACAACGACATTAAGGTAATTGAATGTAACCTGCGTGCCTCGCGTAGTTTCCCATTTGTATCGAAGGTACTTAAAGTAAACCTGATTGATTTAGCAACACGCGCTATGCTTGGCTTACCTGTTGAGAAACTTAATAAGAGTTCATTCGAATTGGATTATGTTGGCATCAAAGCACCCCAGTTCTCATTTGCTCGTCTGGCCAAGGCTGATCCAGTTTTGGGTGTAGATATGTCATCAACGGGTGAGGTTGGTTGTATTGGCGAAAGTTATTATGATGCAGTACTTCAGTCGATGTTGTCAGTTGGCTATCGCGTTCCTGAAAAGAACATTTTGATTTCCTCAGGACCAGCTCGTTCAAAACTGGAATTACTTCAGAGTGCACGTATGTTAAGAGAACGGGGTTATAATCTGTTTGCCACGGGCGGTACACACAAGTTCTTTGCCGAAAATGGTGTGGAAACAACATTGCTCCACTGGCCAAACGAAAACAAAAAGCCGAATACATTGGATTACATCCGTGAGAAAAAGATTGATTTTGTCATTAATATCCCTAAGAACTTAAGTAAGGATGAGCTTAAAAATGGTTACTCGATTCGACGTGATGCCATTGATTTTAACATTCCATTGATTACCAATGCACGTTTAGCGAGTGCCTTTATCTATTCTTTCTGCAAGTTAGGACAGGATCAGATTAGCATTAAGCATTGGGATGAATATAAATAGCTTTTAATATTTCAGGTCGATAGACCATTAGATATAAAGCCCTGCATCATTAGATGTGGGGTTTTTATTTGAGAATTACTGAATGTGAGACTATTGATGCAACGATCAGGTAGAAATAAGGTTCTCCATTGATGAATAAAGCTTTAAAATAGTGGAACTATATCATTAACAATTCTACTTTTTGCAACCTTTATATAATATCACTTCCACATCTTCAATACATATAATACCTCCGCAACTGGCTTTCTCTATCAGTTTTGAAGCTATCTCTGAGAAACTACTAATTCGCTCCGGCCGATCAATCAATTCAATTATTACCGGTTGTTCATCTGACAAAGTGAACACCTTACTATTACTTATTATGCTGCTGGCCCCATATGATATTAAGCCCTTAGAGACAGTAACACCAGCCATCTTATATTTTTTAGCTGCAAAAACAATGGCCTCGAATAATGGACGCTGATAAACTCTGTCGGATTCCCCGGTGATTATTTTTAACTTTTTAGCTTCTCCTTCTAAAACCATTGGGTGTGGATTATAAAATGAGTAATCAAATTACGGATATTAACTTTCATTATCAACCAGCTAGGGTATGCTTTGTCCGTTTTGGCAATAATAATAAAGACTTTGGGCTCTTATTATCCGTTTGATTGTAAGCTATATAAAAGTTCTATGTCAGCCCATAGATTAAGGGAAATTAACTTGTATGTTATTTAAATATTACTAATTTTACGCATACCCATAATTTACCTAAAATAATTACAAACTCTTAAATTAAGCTTTATGAAAGTATACCAAGCTGATCAAATAAAGAATCTGGCGCTGCTCGGTGGTAGCGGCTCCGGTAAAACCACCCTAGCGGAAGCAATGTTATACGAAGGCGGGGTCATCAAGCGTCGTGGTGACGTTGAAAGCAATAACTCAGTCTCTGATTATAACCGAGTGGAACATGAATATGGTTACTCGGTTTTTTCGTCGGTATTATTCACTGAGTATCTTGGACGAAAATTCAATATTATTGACTGCCCGGGATCAGATGATTTCATTGGAGGAGCAATCACTTCCCTAAATGTAACTGATACTGCTCTGATGTTGCTAAACGCTACGCAAGGTGTTGAGGTAGGTACTGAAAACCTGTTCAGATATACCGAAGAGCATAAAAAACCCGTCATTTTTGTAGTTAACCAATTGGACCATGAGAAGGCCAATTTTGAACAAACCATAGATAATGCCAAGGAAACCTTTGGTAACAAAGTGGTGATTGTACAGTACCCAGTGAATGTTGGTCCTGACTTTAATGCAGTGATTGACGTATTGAAAATGAAGATGTACAAGTGGGGAGCTGATGGGGGCGAACCTGAGATTCTTGAAGTGCCAGCCGATCAAAAAGAAAAGGCAGATGAGTTGCATAATACCTTGGTGGAATCTGCAGCTGAAAATGATGAATCTTTAATGGAACTTTTCTTCGAAGAAGGAACCTTAAACGAAGATCAAATGCGCCAGGGAATTCATAAGGGATTAATTGCCCGCGACATGTTCCCTGTATTCTGTGTGTCGGCAAAGAAAGATATGGGTGGTCGCCGATTAATGGAATTCTTAGGGAACGTTGTTCCTAATGTATCAGAAATGCCTGTTCCAACTGCTCAGGATGGCACTGAAGTGCCTTACGATGTGAATGGTCCTACTTCTTTGTTTATTTTCAAAACAAGTATTGAACCTCACCTGGGTGAAGTATCCTACTTTAAGGTTATGTCTGGTCAGGTTGAAGAAGGAATGGATCTGATAAATGTAAACCGAAATGCCAAAGAGCGTATTGCTCAATTATACTGCGTAGCTGGTAATAACCGTCATAAGGTTGAAAAACTAGTGGCTGGAGATATTGGCGCCACCGTAAAGCTTAAAGAAACACATACCAATCATACATTAAATAGTAAGGGAACAGAATTTCTGTTCGATGCCATTAGTTATCCAAATCCTAAATACCGCACGGCCATTAAAGCTGTTAACGAAAGTGATGACGAAAAATTAGGTGAGGTGCTTCAGCGTATCCATGAAGAAGATCCAACACTAAGCGTGGAATATTCTAAAGAACTGAAACAAATTATCGTGTTCGGAATGGGTGAATTCCATTTAAATACGATGAAATGGCGCATTGAGAACAACGATAAGATTGAAATCGAGTTTCTTTCTCCTCGTATTCCTTATCGTGAAACAATTACAAAAATTGCCCGTGCCGATTACCGTCATAAAAAGCAATCAGGTGGTTCAGGTCAGTTTGGTGAAGTACATATGATTATTGAACCATTTTATGAAGATATGCCTACGCCAGGATCAATGAAGATTGAAGGGCAGGAAATCAAGCTTAACGTAAAAGGTTCTGAAGAACATAAATTACCTTGGGGAGGTAAGTTGGTTTATAACAACTGTATTGTAGGTGGTGCCATTGATGCACGTTTTATGCCTGCTATCCTGAAAGGAATAATGGAGAAGATGGAGGAAGGACCATTAACCGGTTCATATGCCCGTGATATTCGCGTTTGGGTGTATGATGGTAAGATGCACCAGGTCGACTCTAACGAAATCTCATTTAAGTTAGCAGGTCGTCATGCCTTTAGTGATGCCTTTAAAAATGCAGGTCCAAAAATTCTTGAGCCAGTTTATGATGTTGAGGTAAAAGTACCTAGCGATCGTATGGGTGATGTGATGAGTGACCTCCAGGGACGACGTGCCATGATTGAAGGTATGTCAAGTGAAAAAGGCTTTGAGGTGATTAAAGCCAAAGTTCCTTTGAAGGAGATGAATAAGTACTCGACTTCATTGAGTAGTATTACAGGTGGAAGAGCATTCTACACCATGTCATTCTCACAGTATGATAAGGTGCCACCAGAAATTCAGGTTGAATTGATGAAGGCATTTGAAGAAGAAGAAAAAGAAGATTAATAATAGAAAAGGAGGGTATTGCCCTCCTTTTTTATAATGTAAATCGTTAAGTTTTTCGAAAAACGATTAGTTCACTATCAGGTGCACCGCACCATCTAACTCTTTTTTCTCACCTTTAAACCCAGTTGCTTCAATCTTGTAGAAATAAACACCTGGTTCAGCACGACTATTACCAATGCGACCATCCCAACCAACTGCAGGATTGTTTGTTTGAAATACTTTTCGTCCCCAGCGGTTATAGATTAGCATAGTGAATTTGTTAACCGATCGGTAAAGCACCCTGAATTCATCATTTTCCCCGGGACTACTAAATGGTGTGAATGCATTAGGAGCACTTACCACCATCTCATTAACGGTAAAAACCTCGGGGTCGGTTTCACTTTCACATCCCGAATCAAGGTTCATAACCTTTAAAACAACCGGATAACCTGCTTCATTATATTGCTGGAAAGTGAAAATTGGGTTTGGAACAAAATCCTTCCCTGCATCACCAAACGTCCATTCCCAATCCGAGACATCTCCAAGTGATTCATCTGTAAATCTAACTACCATCGGAGCCGATCCTTCTGTGGCCTCATTTTGTGCTGTTCCTTCCGTTTCAAAGGTATATTTCGCTTCAACAGCAATAGCTGCATAACTTTTATCGGCTGAAACAGCTTCAATGCCCATTGAAAACTTTTCTCCTACCGTAACAGTATAATCCGTATCCTCTGTTGGTGCTGCTATAAACCTGGAATATTCATCTTTATCACTAACTGGTCCGGCTGGCGATGATATCCATTCATAGCCATAATCAACAAAGAGTTCACTATTATCACTGTGGTGTTTATAATAAGTGAGAGATTTATTTTTCGTATAAGCTGTTAAACGCAAATTATTACAGGATTCGAAAGGAATGCCAATAGAATCAATAGCAGGAGCTGGTACAAAATTCCAACAATAATGATTGCCAATAGTCGTAGCTCCACTCATAATATTGACCCGATATCCTTTCTCTGTTAGGTTTGAAAATGTAGAAATGGTTGTATTTAAGTCAGTTTGTTCCAGCACATCAAAACTATTTGAGGCTGTTGAATAACTATACCAATAAAAATCATAGTTATTACCGTCTGATGGCGCATTTAATACAGCATTACCAATATTGGAATAAAAAAAGATGGGATCTTCAACCTCGCCACCACCATATTGCGTTTGTTCAGAGTAAAATGCATTGGAACTTATCTGTGCATCGATTTGCAACGTAACCAAAAACACGAGAAGTATTGATAAAATACGACGTGCTTTTATGAATTGTATTGTTGGCATTATTATTTTATTTGAGATATTTAGGCAACAACATTTTTTACTTCTGACTACTGCCTTAAAACTACCTGACTATTTATTTTCAAAGCTATAATAAATCTTTAAACGATAAAAAGGATGATATTATTACATCCTGAATTCGAAGGTTTAAAATGAACTTCTATTTTTGCATTACATTTTATCGTTTATTAATTCAGGATATTGTGCAGGATTATTTAGAAGGCTTAAATGAAGCCCAACGAAGTGCGGTGGTTGAAACAGAGGGGCCATCTTTAGTGATTGCAGGTGCAGGTTCGGGAAAAACCAGAGTACTTACATACAGGATTGCGCATCTTCTGGCTCAGGAGGTAAGACCTTATAAGGTTTTGGCATTAACATTTACCAATAAAGCAGCCAAGGAGATGAAAGAGCGAATTGGTTCAGTTGTTGGTCAGCATATTGCCGCCAATCTGTGGATGGGAACTTTTCACTCCATCTTTGCACGCATCCTTCGTTATGAATCCAAACACCTTGGCTACCCTTCTTCGTTCACTATTTACGATACCCAGGATTCTAAGAATCTGATTAAAAGTATTGTTAAAAAAATGAAGTTAAATGAGAAAGCCTATAAACCCGGAAGTGTACTTTCTCGCATATCAGCTGCAAAAAATGATTTGGTAACACCAGTTGTGTATGCACGTGATGTAAACCGCACTGCACATGACAAGGCCTCACAAATGCCCATGATTTATGAGATTTACGCTCAATATATGAAGGAGTGTTATAAATCAGGGGTAATGGATTTCGATGATTTACTGCTTAATACAAATATTCTCTTCCGTGATTTCCCGGATATTCTGAAAAAGTATCAGGACCAGTTCGACTATATAATGGTGGATGAGTACCAGGATACTAACTATTCGCAATACCTGATTATAAAGAAACTGGCCGAGAAGCACCGCAATATATGTGTTGTTGGTGATGATGCCCAAAGTATATACAGTTTCCGTGGTGCAAAGATTGAGAATATCCTCAATTTCAGAAACGACTATCCGGGTTACCAATTGTTTAAACTGGAGCAAAACTATCGCTCATCTCAGAATATCGTGAATGCTGCTAACAGTATTATTGCTAAAAATAAAGGGCAGATTCAGAAAAATGTCTTTTCGGCGAATGATGAAGGTAAGCCCATCCGCGTAATGAAAGCATACTCAGATGTGGAAGAAGGTTTTCTCATCACCAATGATATTTTTGAGAAGCGGATGAAAGAGCACTTTGATTATAAAGATTTCGCCATACTGTATCGTACCAATGCACAATCAAGGGTATTTGAGGAGGCTCTTCGAAAAAAGAACCTTCCGTATAAAATATAC
The DNA here is from genome assembly GCF_982718395.1 of Carboxylicivirga sp. Lineage (NCBI taxonomy): Bacteria > Pseudomonadati > Bacteroidota > Bacteroidia > Marinilabiliales > Marinilabiliaceae > Carboxylicivirga > Carboxylicivirga sp. The sequence goes on along the minus strand of NZ_CEXQWX010000013.1, from coordinate 9,733 downwards.
GGAGGCCTCTCATTTTATCAGCGAAAAGAAATCAAAGATCTGCTGGCTTATTTCAGAATTACCATTAATCCTTCTGACCAAGAAGCATTAAAACGGGTGATCAATTATCCTGCCCGGGGAATTGGAAAAACTACCATGGATAAGTTGACGGCAGCAGCCGATGCTACCGAAAGAAGTTTATGGGATGTTTTAACCAATCCAAATATTGCCCAGCTTGGAATTAATTCTGGTACGCAAAAGAAGTTGGCCAACTTCGTAGCTCTTATTGCACAATTTAAGGCGCAACTTGAAAACCTGTCAGCTTATGAATTGGCTGCCGAAGTGGCTTCATCAAGTGGAATAATGAAAGACCTTCACAATGATAAGTCAATCGAAGGACAAGGACGTATTGATAACATCGATGAATTATTAAACGGTATTAAAGAGTTTACGGAAACTAAGCAGGAAGAAGGTGAACCGGCAAAGCTTGTTAACTTCCTCGAGGATGTGGCACTATTAACCGATCAGGATAATGAAAAGTCCGACGATATTAATAAGGTGACCTTAATGACCATTCACTCAGCCAAAGGACTGGAGTTTAAAAATGTATATATTGTTGGTGTTGAAGAAGGTTTATTTCCAGGAACTCAAGCAACTGAAAATGAAAAGGACCTGGAAGAGGAACGTCGTCTATTCTATGTTGCAGTAACCAGGGCCGAACATAATGCAACCATATCTTTCGCCCGATCGAGGTACAAATATGGTGAATTAACTTACAGCCGTCCCAGTCGCTTTATAGCCGATATCGATCAATCTTACCTCGACATCAACCCTGAAGATTTTGTAGGAAACGAAAGGCCTCAAACCTCCTTCAGAAAACCAATAACAAGTCAGTCTGGTAGCTCATTGAAGCCACGAATACGAATGAATTACACTTCTGAAGCCGGCCAGGCCAAGCCAAAAATCAATTTTAAGGCATCAAATACGAGTGGTTTGCAACCGGGAATGAGGGTAGAACATGAGCGTTTTGGCCAGGGAGAGGTAACTGCAATAGAAGGAGTTGAGCCAAATATTAAGGCTACCGTACAGTTCATTAATGCAGGTCAGAAACAATTATTACTCAAATTTGCCAAACTAAAAATTTTGCCTTAGTTTTGTGCCATTCAGTTACTGTTCTAATAAACAATTAAGTAACACTACTCCGAAAGGAATTACAAAACAAGATTCCGTAGAACAGCCACCGTTTGAAGGATAATAAAACAAGTAAGATTTTAATACCTATTAATGGATTACAATTCTAATCGTAAAAATTTGATTCTGCCTGAATATGGGCGTCATATTCAAAAAATGGTTGACCATGCAGTCACCATTGAGGATCGAGAAGAAAGAACTAAATGTGCCAAAACTATTATTGGCATTATGGGTAATATGTTTCCGCACTTACGCGATGTAAATGATTTTAAGCATAAGTTATGGGATCATTTGGCAATTATGTCTGATTTTAAACTCGACATTGATTATCCATATGAATTACTTGAGAAGGAAGCATTAACAAAGCGACCAGAAAAGATTCCATACCGCAACAGTAAAATCAGTTACATGCATTATGGCGAGTTGGCCGAAAAAATGATTGAACAAGCAATTTTACTGGAAGATGAAACTGAAAGAAAACATCTGATTGTAATGATTGCCAATCATATGAAAAAATCTTTGTTCATCTGGAATAAAGACTCGGTAACCGACGAGCGTATCTTTGACGATTTAAAGCGATTATCGAATGGTAAACTGATCGCCGAGGAAGGTACCAAGCTGACCGAATTCAAGGATCAGTATCAGAATCGTAACAACCGCAAGAAAAGACCACAAAACAAGTCAAAGAAAAAGTAATACCACCCGCCTTAAACTTTGTCGTAATGAATTGCTTTGAAATAGAAGGAGGACACCGCCTTAATGGAGAAATTACACCACAAGGTGCTAAAAATGAAGCTCTGCAAGTAATCTGCGCGGTTTTATTAACCTCCCAAAAAGTTACTATTAAGAATATTCCTGATATTGTTGACGTTAACAACCTGATTGATTTATTAGGGGAAATGGGTGTTGAGATCAATCGAATTGATCGTAATACCTGTGAATTTACAGCTGCCGATGTCAATCTGGAATTTCTTCAAACAAAAGCATTCAAAAAACGTGCATCTTCATTAAGAGGTTCAATTATGATAATGGGGCCTTTGCTGGCCCGATACGGAAAGGCCTATTTCCCAAAGCCTGGTGGTGATAAGATTGGGCGAAGAAGATTAGATACGCATTTCATCGGATTCGAGAAATTAGGAGCTCGTTTTAATTTCGACGCTGAGGACATTTTCTATACTGTCGAAGCTTCAGATATGAAAGGGACATATATGTTACTTGATGAAGCTTCGGTAACTGGAACAGCAAACATTTTGATGGCTGCCGTTTTAACACCTGGAAAAACAACTATTTATAATGCAGCCTGCGAGCCTTATCTGCAACAGTTATCCAAAATGATGATTGCAATGGGCGCTAAGGTTTCAGGAGTTGGTTCCAATTTGCTGGAAATTGAAGGAGTTGATCAGCTTGGTGGCTGCGTTCATACCATATTACCTGATATGATTGAAGTTGGTAGCTTCATCGGAATGGCTGCTATGACCAGCTCTGAGATTACCATAAAAAATGTAGGGATTGAGCATTTAGGAATTATTCCTATGATGTTCCAACGTATGGGTATTAAGCTCGAAGTTCAAGGCGATGATATATTTATTCCTGCACAGGAAAATTATGAAATAGATACGTTTATTGATGGTTCAATAATGACCATTGCCGATGCTCCCTGGCCGGGCCTAACGCCTGATTTATTAAGCGTATTTCTGGTTGTAGCAACGCAGGCAAAAGGAAGTGTTCTGATACATCAGAAAATGTTTGAAAGTCGACTGTTTTTTGTCGATAAATTAATTGATATGGGTGCGCGAATTATTTTATGTGATCCTCATCGTGCAACCGTTATCGGACTTAATAAAGAAAATGCTCTTCGCGGAGCTGTTCTTACTTCACCTGATATACGCGCAGGCGTTGCTTTATTAATTGCTGCACTATCCGCTCAGGGTAAAAGTACAATTCAAAACATTGAGCAAATTGACCGTGGGTATCAAAATATTGATGAACGACTTCAAAAATTAGGTGCGCGTATTAAAAGAATTTAAAGTATTTTAACTTTTTATTTAGGTAATATAGTTCTGAAATTCACCTATTTAGAATGATTCTAATGTAATTTTCCTAAATTTCATATTTGCATATTACTGTATATCAAGTTTTTAATTACTTTTATCGACTAATATAAAAATAGATTCTACAAATACAAGCCTTTTAAAATTGCAAATCGGCCATAGTCAATTTACTTTTGCATGCAGAAATCACACACTTGTCACATAAAACTGCATGTTAATCTAAAAAGAAAAAATACCTCATTTATTTTTCTGAAACTTTATACTGAAATTTAATTCAACAATTGTATCATGAGGCAGCTAAAATTAATATTAGCTACTGTAACTGTGAGCTTGTTCTTTTTGTCGTTTATTACCGACAATCAGGAAGCAGTTATTGGTTTGGAGGCCGGAGATAAAGCACCGGGTATTCAAGCTGAGCTGATCGATGGTACGCCCTTTAATTTAAAAAACCTTAATGGAAAGATGGTTCTTCTTAATTTTTGGGCATCATACGATTCGCAGTCTCGGATGAATAATTTCTACCTGAATCAAATTCACAAAGACTATCAAAATGAAGATTTTCATAATGGTAGTGAATTTGTAGTAGTAAGTATTTCTCTGGATCGCTTTAAAGCTCCGTTACACCTTGCCATAGAGCAGGACGAAACCATGAATTTTATGCACATCTGCGATTTCATGGGCGCTAATAGTAGCATTAGCAAGATGTACAACATCAAAGAGCCGGTTAATATTCTTATTGACGGTGAGGGACGTATCATTAAGTACGACGTCAAGTATTCACAGATTGAAAGATCGCTAGCCTTCCTTGCAGCGATTTAATGATTCCTAAATTATTTTGATTATGAAAGTTAGATTGTATCCACTATGGATAGGTTTGCTGACGTTTTTATTAATAATGCCCGCTAATGCCCAAAAGAAGGGAACTGATATTGGACAGATTGCTCCAAATATCAAACTTCGTAATCCGGAAGGAAAGGTTATGGAGTTAGAAAACCTGCGCGGCCAGGTGGTGTTAATTGATTTTTGGGCCAGTTGGTGTGGGCCATGCCGAAGAGAAAATCCAGTGGTTGTTGATGCATATCAGAACTATAAGGATAAGGAATTTAAAGCAGGAAGCAAATTCACCATATTTAGTGTTTCGCTTGATAAGCGGCAATCTTCGTGGAAGCAAGCCATTGCAGATGATAAGTTAGAATGGCCATATCACGTTAGTGATTTAGCTGGCTGGAATAGCAGGGCCGCGGCTTTATATGGTGTAAATGGCATCCCTATGAACTTTCTTATTGATAAGGATGGTTTGATTATCGCCAAAAATCTGCGTGGACACGCACTAAAAGCAGCACTGGAATCCATTGTCAAATAAAGACATTTAAAATATGGCAAAAAGGCACTTTTGATTAATCAATAAGTGCCTTTTGTCATTTTAATCCCATAAAACGATTCTAAATCAAACATTGTCTGTCAATTTGTCCTTTGGAAATAAAATGGCAGAATAATTGTAAATTTGCACGCGAATAATTCTAATGAGTTATTTCCTGATAAGCAAAAACAAAATAAAGCATAAAATGATGGATAAGAAGTCATCTAAAAAAGAAAAGGCTAAGGAAAAGGCAATGGATGCACAAGCAGCGGAAGAGATTAACGAACTGAATGAAGAGAAAGTAGCTGCGGAAACACAGGAAGAGGAAAAAGAAGAGTTAAAAGACGAAGAGGTACCTGAACAGACTGAAGAAGAGAAGGCAGCCGAAAAATTGAACGAAGTAAATGACAAATACCTTCGCTTAAGTGCGGAATATGACAATTATCGCAGACGCACCTTGAAGGAAAAAATGGAGTTAACGAAAACTGCCGGAGAGAGTATCCTGTTAGCATTATTACCTGTAATTGATGATTTTGACCGTGCCATGTCACATATGGACGAAGCTAAAGATATTGATGCTCTTAAAGAAGGTATTAAACTGATCCATACCAAATTCAATGATTTCCTTGGTCAACAGGGCATGAAAGAAATTGAAGCAAAGGATAAGGATTTTGATACTGATGTTCATGAAGCTGTAACAAAAATACCGGCTCCTGCAGAAGATATGAAGGGAAAGGTTATTGACTGTATTGAGAAGGGCTATACCCTACATGAGAAAGTAGTACGTTTTTCAAAAGTTGTTGTAGGCGAATAAACAAACTTTGCTATGTCTAAAAGAGATTACTATGAAGTGCTGGAGGTATCAAAAGGTGCTTCAAAAGAAGAAATAAAGAAAGCCTACCGAAAAAAGGCTATTAAATACCACCCGGACAAAAACCAGGGAGATAAAGCCGCAGAGGAAAAATTTAAAGAAGCGGCTGAAGCTTACGAAGTCCTTTCGAGCGACGAAAAACGTCAACGTTACGACCAGTATGGTCATGCAGGTGTTGGTGGAGCTGCAGGTGGTGGCTTTGGTGGCGGAGGTATGTCAATGGATGATATCTTCTCTCACTTTGGTGATATATTTGGTGGCGGTTTTGGTGGATTCGGAGGCTTTGGCGGATCATCACGAGGTGGTCGCCGGGTTAACAAAGGTTCCAATCTTCGTGTTAAGGTTAAACTTAACCTGAGTGAAATTGCCAATGGCGCCGAAAAGAAGATCAAAGTCAAGAAGTATGTCGAATGTAATCACTGTAGTGGTTCAGGGGCAGAGAATGGTTCTTCACACAGCACTTGTTCAACATGTCATGGTACTGGTCAGGTAACACGAATCTCCAATACCATTCTAGGACAAATGCAAACTGCTTCTACCTGTCCTACTTGTGGTGGAGAAGGCAAAATAATCACCAATAAATGTAAACACTGTGCCGGGGAAGGCATCATGCGCGATGAAGAAGTCATCAGCCTGAATATTCCGGCTGGAGTTGAAGAAGGCATGCAACTATCTGTATCAGGCAAAGGTAATGCAGCTCGTCGAGGAGGTATCAATGGTGATTTGTTGGTACTTATCGAAGAAGAAAAGCATCCCGATCTTGTGCGTGATGGAAACAACCTGATATATAGTCTGAATATTAGTATTCCTGATGCTATCTTAGGAAAGACAGCAGAAATTCCAACCGTTGATGGAGCCGTAAAGGTTAAGGTTGATGCAGGAACACAACCAGGTAAAATTCTTCGCTTACGAGGAAAAGGACTGCCTGAAGTAAATAGTTATGGCAAAGGTGATTTATTAGTTCACATTCAGGTATATATCCCGAAAGATCTTAACAAAGAAGAAAGAAAGACAGTTGAAAAGCTTCACGGATCCGAAAGCTTTGAACCAAAAGAAGGAAGTGGTGACAGCTTTTTTAGTCGAATGAGGAATATGTTTGATTAGAAAACTCTTTGTTTATAATATACGGAAGCCGGCTATTTGCCGGCTTTTTTTATTATAGTCTTATAAGGATTGTATCTTCTACACAAAGTTACCCTAGTTTGCTCGTGCAATTACAAACATACAACCTTTATTAGTAATCGGGTTTAAAGGTGTGATTCGTAAAATACCAAATTAAGTTGGATTTAACTCTGCCCAGAGGGATTTGGTATTTTGAGAAAAAAGGAACGTGTTTTATTGCCCAAAATTCAATCCTTCGCATACATTCTTATTGAATAATCTTTTTGTACCCCCTTCGGCACATGTCCTGCCTCTTTGGAGTAAACGGATCGCATCTTTATTTGCAAGCTGTAATTAAAGATGCGATCCGTTAGAATAGAAAAAGCTACCCAAATCAATGTGTAGCTTTTCTTTTATAGATATTTTCTGAGATTGGAATATCATCTCTTACGCTTAAAAACAGATACAACTCCTTTAATGAGCTTGATTAATCCTCTGATTATACCAGCCAGCAAATAAATCAAACCAGTTAGTATTATCACCACATGCAGGTGAGTTAATAACTCTTTCCATTCTGTTTGATAATGGATAATTGCATAGATATTGAGGATGTTTGCCAATATAAAAGCAATTAAAATAATTAATGCTTCCTTCTTTATTTGTCGGGGACTAATGATAATTGACTTCATGTATTTATATTTTCTTCAACTGTCACATTGAATTATAACTTTTTATTGATTGGATAACTTCATATCATCGGGAAGTGTCATTACTTTTCTGCTGTCCATTGCTTCCTGACCTAACAGAGTCCATACCGATGCATGGTAACCGTGTTCAAACAATCCTGGTATTGGCTTATTGTCTATCACTGCTTTCCCAAAAGCTTTTAATTGTTCAGGTGTGCCATCTGTTCCATTACCTTGTGCCACAGTTTCACCTTTATATTTTACCTCTGTTTCAGGTAACCAGGAAGCCCCGCCAATAGGTACTGTTTCAAATATTCCTTTTTCAATATCAGTTATAAGCTGGAGGATACCGGCTGGCTTTGGAGGTGAAGGCGGGTTTTCAGAAAAGAAAGTATTCGTTTCCAGCTCTAAAGTTCCCTTAGGTCCCATAATCTGCTCCTGAAGACCGTAATGTCGGTTACTGGTCATTGAATCATAGATAAACTGGGTACCATCAGCATAAGAATAAATCAACGCAACATTGTCGTATACTTCGCGTCCGTCTTTCCAGTAATTAATACTGCCTACTCCCTGAACCGAAACCGGAATAGTCTGCTTAGCCCAATTAGCCACCTGAATCTGATGAGAAGCAAGTTCGGTCATTAAACCGCACGAATACTCTTTGTACAGTCGCCAGTTGATTTGACGTTCCAATTCCGGCTTATCGCTTGGTACTTTACGGCGCCAATCATTGTTACGATGCCAGTAGGCTCTCATCTGGGTAATAGTACCTAATTTTCCCTGGTGCACCATTTCCAACCCTTTCAGATATTTTGGATCAAACAATCGTTGGTGACCTATATGCAGGATCTTACCTGTCCGGTAGAAAGCATCAGCCATCTTTTTTGTATCCTCAAGCGTACGCGCCATCGCCTTCTCGCAGAAAACATGGACTCCGGCCTCTAATGCATCAATTACAATGTGGGCATGTTGATATAGTGGTGTTGCCACAATAACAGCATCCAGGTCTTTTACTTCCAACAATTTCCTGTAATCATAGAAGCCCTTTGCTTTAGAGCCCGTCAACTTTAAAGCTTTCTGGTAATTAGGTTCGTAGTTATCACACACGGCAACAATTTCAAAGGGATTGTTTTCCCCAAGTGAATGAATAATCTGGATCAGGTATTTACCACGCGATCCAACTCCAATCACTCCGAGTTTAACCTTCCTGTCTGAATCAATCGGACTGGAAAGGCTTGCCAGTAACTTTCCCGGCAGTAACAAGCTACTGCCAATTATTGCGCTATTCTTTATAAATTGTCGTCTATGCTGTTTATTATTCATATACTTTAATTGTTTTATTTCACAGTTCCGGCTGTTCTATTGAAATGCCAGCTGGCTTTTGGGAACCGACTCTTTAACCATTCTTTTTCACTGTCAGTTGCCAAATAACCAACAGTAGATAAAACTTCTGTTTCTATCGGGCAATGTGCTTTAACCATCACCTCTCCTGTTTCATTTACCATGTGCCCCTTATGAGGATGATATATATGGGCTTTAAGATCATCAGCCCCTGTTTGCAGGCCTGAAACAGAGAGAAATTCATCTTTCAGTTGAAATACCTGATCTTCTATAGTATTGCCTTCAACATTACTATTGCTTACAGGCCAATAATCACCATGTGGATGCGATCCAATACCTGCTATAGAACTTTCTCCGAAACTCAGAAAAGCACTGTTGATATCGTGTTCTTTTAAATATGCAACAACTTCCCTCAAAGCTATTCCTTTGCCAATGCCACCAAAATCAAGTTTTACATCGGATTTTTGGTACCTGATTTTCTGCTTTTTCTCATCCCAGTCAACATGTCGCCAGCCACAATTTTGCTGAAGCTTATCAAGTTGTTCCTTATTGAATGCTGCATTAGCTCGAATCTGATCATAAACAGTTGAAAAAGCAGGATCGAAAAGGCCTCCTGTTTCATGATAATAATGTGTGCAAGTACTCAATACCTCTGCCATTTCAGGTGAAACATCAAATTCCATCTCGTACGCCTTCTCATTTAGCTGACTTAGTTCAGAATTTGACCTGAAACGCGAAAGTCTTTGCTCCCACTCTTCAGTAATTAATTCAGCACCCTTGGATAGTTCAGAGCCGGTGTGTTGATCAAGGCCTGGAATGACTATCACGAAGCGTGTGTTCATTGCCCAAAAACTGTGAGAAAAGACTTTCATGATTGAGAATTAATATCTATTTATATCCTTTCCCTTCAAATGATAAGAAGGGAAAGGGAATTTTAAATATCAACATTATAATTTGGGTTCCCAACCTGGTTCGTAATCACGACGCCATAGTTTCATGGCATCACGATCATAAATCCGGCCGGTTATTTCATCAACTTCAAAACCCTTACCAATTCTTGACGAGATATTGGCATAATGTGTTAGCATCTGACTGATTGCTCCCACCTCAATAGATGAAGTCAGTTTATCCTTACCACGAATAGCGTCAAAAA